>NZ_JBHXEG010000048.1:8991-66678 GCF_042724935.1 Kitasatospora sp. NPDC127060 | reverse complement strand
GTCGATGGACTGCCCGCCCCGGCTCCCGTCTTGGGTTCCTCGGCGCGGTCGGTGCGCCGGTACGGCTCAGAAGCCGCCGGTCTGCTCGTCCCGGCGGCGCTGCCAGCGCTGCTCCACCCGGTCCATCATCCCGGCCTTGCGGCGCGGGGCGGCGGCCTGGCGGGGGCCCGCGCCCTGGCTCGCGGGCCCGCGGCGCCAGCCGGTGACCGCGAACACCGCACACCCGAGCATCACCAGGAAACCGACGACGCTGACCCAGATCTGGTCCGGAACGACCATGCCGCCCATCAGCAGGCCGATCCCCACCACGAAGCCGGCGACGGCCAGGTAGACCCGCCGACGGGTGTAGGTGCGCAGCCCGGTTCCCTCAAGCGCCGACGCGAATTTGGGATCTTCGGCATACAGCGCTCGCTCCATCTGGTCGAGCAGTCGCTGCTCGTGCTCCGAGAGCGGCACGGAGTCCTCCTACTCGTCGGTCGCGGGTGCGACCGGTCCGCCACCCCGGTCGGGGAGGCCAGTCCAATCAGCCTTGGGCACACGGTCGGACGCCCGTGCGGGGGACCCGGCCCGTGTCGTCCATATGCCCCACGCATCCGGCTGTCATGCTTTCCGGCTTTACCCAGATCATACGGTCCGTGGACCCGTTGCGGAGTGGTCTGCGCCGCGTGGTACGGGCCACTTGGACCGGGTGGGACCGCACCCGGCTCAACGCCGGACGGATCGGACTAGTGCCCGACCCGGTGGAATCGGTCCGGACCTGGGGAGCTTCCCGATCCCACCCCGGTGGGGGGAGGGCGTCCGGAGGGCGTCCGGAGGGCGAACCACCGCCGAACGGTACGCGAACCGTACGGCGGGCGGGCAGGCGGTCCGGCAGGGGTCAGGCCAGGGTGGCCAGCAGGTGCAGCTGGGTGGCGACGGCGTGGAAGGCGGGCTGCTCGGCGGCGGCCTCCTCCAGCTTCAGCAGCGCCTCCATCGCACCCGGCTCGGCGTCCACCAGCACCCCGGGCACCAGGTCGGCGAAGACCCGTACGCCGTGCACCGACTCCACCCGCAGGCCCGCGCCCTCGGCCAGCCGGCCCAGCTCCTCGCCGGTGAAGCGGCGCGGCATCGGGTCCTGCTCGCCCCAGCGGCCGTCTTCGGCGGAGAGCACCGTGCGGGCCTCGTTGAAGTGGCCGGCCAGCGCACGGGCCAGCACGGCGCCGTTGCGGTTGGCGGCCAGCAGGCTGACCAGGCCGCCCTTGCGCAGGGTCGCGGCCAGGCTGCCGAGCGACTCGGCCGGGTCGTCCACGACCTCCAGCACGCCGTGGCAGAGCACCGCATCCACGGTGCCGGGGGCGACCAGCTCGGGCAGCGTCTGGGTGTCCCCCTGGACGGCCCGGACCAGGTCCGTCACCCCGGCCTCAGCGGCCCGGCGCTCCAGCGCGAACAGCGCGTCGGGGCTCGGGTCGACCACGGTGACCCGGTGGCCGAGCTTGGCCACCGGCACGGCGAAGTTGCCGGTGCCGCCGCCGGTGTCGACCACGTCGAGCACCGGCTGGTCCAGCTCGGCCACCCGCTTCTCCAGGGCGGCCCGCACCACCTCCCAGACCACGGCGGTACGCAGGGCGCTGCGGGGACGCGTCGGGTACAAGGCGGGACTCCTCGGCACGTGCAGATCGATCAGGATGCCTCCACCTTAGACCGACCGGCACATGGTGGGTGGAGCGAGGAGCGGCGTCCGGGCCGAGCCTGGCAAGGCGGAGGAGGGAGTAGCAGCGGGGCTGCGGCGACCGACGACAACGCAGTCCAGGCGACACCCCGGGCGTCGCGACGCCGCCCACCATGTGCCGGTCGGTCTTAGGACCTGTCCCCGGGCTCGTCGGTGTCGAGCGGCAGCCGGGGGGCGGGCGGGGCCGGGCGCAGGCCGAGCAGCCGCTGGACCAGGCGCAGGAACAGGGCGGAGTTGCGGATCAGGTCGTCGGCGTCGCGGGCCGAGGCGGCGCCCCGGATCCCGGCCTCGGCAGCGGCCCGGCGGCGGGCGCCGGCCCCGTAGTAGAGCGCCCATTCGGCCAGTTCGGGGGCCACCTCGGGCAGTACCTCCCAGGCGCTGCGGATGGCCTTGCGCCGACGCGGGTTCTTCTCCGGCCGGCCGCGGACGGCCAGCACGGCCGCCACCGTGCGCAGCGCGGCGAGGTGGGCGGTGGCGTAGCGCTCCAGCGGGTCCTCCAGCGCGCGGGCGCGGGCCAGCGTGCGGTGGGCGTCGGCGAGCAGGTCGAGGGCGGCGGGCGGCGCGGCCGTCCGGCGCGACACGGGGTGCACGTCCTGCCCGGCGGGGCCGGGGGCGTGCGGCAGGGCGGCGGGGTGGAGGCGGGCGGTGACGGGCTCAGGGTGGCTGATGGTCATGGTCTCCCCCGTTCCGAGGCAGCGCGCGGACCGGGTGGTCCGTGCTCCTCCATCGTGAACGGCGCCACTGACAATCAGGCCCCGGGAACGGGCGTACCGGCGGCGGACGCGGTCCCCCGATCCGCGCCGCCGCCGTCTGCCGTCGCTCCGCCCACCCCCCACCGGGCGGCGGTGCGAACTCCCCCCGTTTCCCCCGTTTCCCCCGTTCGGAGACCGGTCTCCCCCCGGCCCGCTCCGCCGCCCCGTGTCGGCGGTGCGGGGCCCGTGACCGGCGCCCGACGCGGATCCCGAACCACCACCCCCTGGCCCTCCCGGCCGGGGAGCGGACGGATCCGCCACCCGGGTGGCCGGCGCCCGACGCGCCGTCCTCCCGGGTGCCACTACTCTCCCGTCCCGGCAGGTCGGAGGCCATCCGCTGACGTACTCAACCGGGGATCTGAGTACCCGTACTCAGTCGGCCCGGCCGGCCGGGCCCGGAACCACGGCGGTGGCCCGTGGCGTCCCGGCTCCGGGTACGGTACGGCGGGACCGGGGCGGTCCCGGCCCGGGTCGGGAGACCCGGGATGTCGAGGAGGGGGACGCGATGACGGTCCTGCCGCTGATCTTCACCAGCGGTCTGGCCAGCGGCATCAACGCGTACGCGGTGGTGCTGCTGCTCGGTCTGCTGGGCCGGTTCGCCGGGGCGGAGTCGGTGCCGCACGCGCTGGAGCGCACCGATGTGCTGATCGCGGCGGCCGTGCTGTTCCTGCTGGAGGCGGTGGCCGACAAGATCCCGTACGTGGACACCGTCTGGGACGCCGTGCACACCGTGATCCGGCCGATCGCCGGCGCCGTCGTCGGGGTGCTGATCGCGAGCAACGACCCGGGCTCGCTGAGCGAGGTCGCGGCCGGGGCGATGGGCGGCACCACGGCGCTGGTCACCCACCTGGTGAAGGCCTCGCTGCGGATGGCCGTCAACACCTCGCCCGAACCGTTCAGCAACATCGTGGTCAGCCTGGCGGAGGACCTCTCGGTGGCCGGCCTGGTCACCCTGGCGATCTTCCACCCCTGGCTGGCCGCCTCGATCGCCGCCGTCCTGTTGCTGACCGGCCTGCTGCTGGTCCGGCTGGCGGTCAGCAAGATCCGCGCCTTCCGGGCCCGCCGCCGCGAACGCAGGGCCACCAGGGCCGCGGCCGGAGCGTACGCAGGTCGGTCCTAGGATCTGGTGCCATGGCACGGATCGTCATCATCGGCGCAGGAATGAGCGGGCTCGCGGCGGCCTCCCGGCTGGCGACCATCGGCCACCGGGTGACGGTCTGCGAGGCGGGCGGCACGTACGGCGGCATGGTCGGCCGGTACGAGCGCGACGGCTTCGCCTTCGACACCGGGCCCGGCCTGCTCCCGCTGCCGGCCGTCTACCGCGACCTCGCGCTGAAGACCGGCAAGGAGCCGCTGGAACAGCTGGTGGAGCTGGCGCCGGTGGACCCGGAGAGCCGGCACCTGTTCCCCGACGGCACCGCCGTCACCCTGCCCAACGCCTCGCGCGGCGGGGTCAGCCAGGCCCTGGACGCCGCCTTCGGCGCGGGCTCCGGCGCCCGCTGGAGTGCGGTGATGAACCACGGCCGGACGGTCTGGGAGGCCACCCGCCGCCCACTGCTGGAGGAGCCGCTCCCGGCCGACCGGGCCTTCCTGGGCACCGACCCGTACCCGGCCCCGGCGCCCACCGGACTGGCCCGGCTGCGCCGCCGCCGGCCGTGGACCCTCCGGGACGTGGCCGCGCGCGAGCTCGGCGGCCACCCCGGGCTGACCGCCCTGCTGGCCGAGGCCGCCCTCCGGTACGGCTTCCTCCCCGGCCGGGCACCGGCCGGGGCCACCGTGCTGCCGTACATGGAGCAGTCCTTCGGCGTCTGGTACGTCCGGGGCGGCCTGCGGGCCCTTGCCGAGGCCGTGTACCGGCGCTGCGAGCTGCGCGGGGTCGAGTTCCGCTTCGACACCCCGGTCACCCGGGTGGTCGTGGCGGACGGCCGGGCCTGCGGGGTGGAGACGGCGGACGGCCGGGTCGACGCCGATCTGGTGGTCTCCGCGATGGACGCCGGCGCCCTGTACCGCCACGGCCTCGCCGAGTGGCCCGGACTGCCGGCCGAGCACTGGGAGCCCCGGGGGGTGCCCGGCCGGTTCAGCGTGCTGCTGGCCCTGCGCGGCCGCCGTCCGGAGGGCACCGCGCACCGGACGGTGGTGCACGCGGTGGACCCGGCCGCCGAGGAGAACGCCCTGACCCTCTCGGCGCCGCCCTGCGCGCGCCCCACCGTCCAGGTGCTCCGCCCGGACGACCCGGCACTGCGCCCCGACGACGCCCACGAGAGCGTGGTGCTGACCGCGACCGTCCCGGCCCAGGGCGAGTTCGACTGGACCGCCCCCGGCGTCGCCGACCACTACGCCGACCAGCTGCTCGCCCATGTCGACGCGGCCGGCCTGGGCCTGCGCGAGCGGCTCCGGTGGCGGGTCGTGCGCACCCCGGAGGACACCCGCCGGGAGACCGGCGCCCTCGGCGGCGCGGTCGCCCTCCCGGTCCTGGCCGGGTCCGCGGGCCGGTGGCTGAAGGCCGCCAACGAGTCCCCCGTGCCCGGGCTCCACCTGATCGGCGGCAACGCCCACCCCGGCGGCGGCCTCTCCCGCGTCGGCATGTCCGCCTGCATCGCCGCCAACCTGATCGGCCCGGCGTGAGGGCGGGGCCGGCCGGTCAGCCCTGGTGCCAGGTGTTCTGCTGCTGGTAGCCGTAGTTCTGGTCGTACGCCGACTGCTGCGGGATGCCCTGGCCGTGCTGGTCCGGCTGGGGCTGCCACTGCTGCTGGTCGTGCTGCTGGTGCTGCTGGGCGTTCGGGTCCCAGGCCTGCTGGTGCTGCTGCGGGTAGCCCTGGTACGGGTCCTGGGGCTGCTGGTAGCCGCCGTACGGGTCCGGCTGCTGTTGCGGGTAGCCGCCGTAGGACTGCTGGTCGTAGGCGTAGGCGGGCTGCTGCTGGGTCTGCCACTGCTGCTGGTCGTAGCCGGGCTGGTAGGCCGGGGCGTACGGGTCCTGCGGCTGCTGCTGGACCTGCGACTGCTCGTAGTACGAGGGGGCGTAGACGCCGTCCTGGGCCAGTTCCCGCATCTCGAAGGCGGCGGTCTGCTCGACCTCCGGGAGCTCCTCGGCGACCGGCGCCGGGGCGCTGTCCCGGGCCGTGTCCGGGGACGGGACCGGGGTCTCCTCGACCGCGCTGACCTCGCCGACCCGCTTCCGCTCCGCCGCCTCGACGGCCGCGACCGCCGCGCCGCCGGTCAGGGCGCCGAGCAGCGGCACCCTGGCGAGCGGACCGGGCAGGCTGCCGTCGGCCTTCCGCAGGGACCAGCCGTTCTGGTAGCCGCGCTTGACCGAGAGGGTGACGAAGACCTGGCCGACCGCGAACAGGCCCGCTCCGGCGCCGATCACCAGGACCGAGCCGAGGCTCATCCCGACGGCCACGCCGAGGAACCCGGCCAGGGCCAGCGCCCGCCAGTGCACCGGCGCCCGGTTCTGCAACAGCACCTCGGCGACCAGCCAGAGCGCCACCACCGCCAACGCGACGTACAGCAGCAGGTATCCGATGCCCATCCGCCCGCTACCTCCAGTCGCGTGCCCGCGCGCGCCGCGCGTGTGCGGCGACTGTACCGGTTCAACGGCCGGGGTACCGCATCGCGTTCCCGCCGGCGACGGCACCGGCCGCACACGACCGGGCCCGCCACCGGGGACGGGTGACGGGCTCCTGAACAGCCGTGGTCAGCGCTGGTGCAGCCCCAGGTTCTGGTAGATCTCCAGGGTCGCCGTCGAGTGGTTGAGCGTGATGAAGTGCAGGCCGGGCGCGCCCTCGGCGAGCAGCCGCTCGGCCATCGCGGTGGCGTGCTCCATGCCGACCGCGCGCAGTGCCGCCGGGTCGTCGATGACCGCCCGCAGCCGGTCCTCCAGGTCGACCGGGAAGGCCGAGCCGCTGAGCTGGGGGAAGCGCTCCAGCTGCTTGGCGTTGGTGACCGGCATGATCTCCGGGATGATCGGCGTCTCGCAGCCCGCGGCGGTGACCCGGTCGCGGAACCGCAGGTAGTCGTCCACCTCGAAGAACATCTGGGTGATCGCGTAGTCGGCGCCGGAGCGGACCTTGGCGATGAAGTGCCGGATGTCCTCGTCCCAGTCGGTCGAGCGCGGGTGCATGTTCGGCGAGGCCGCGACGCCGACGCAGAAGTCGCCGATGCCCTTGATCAGCTCCACCAGCTCGTACGCGTAGGTGACGCCGTCCGGGTGACGGACCCACTCGCCCATCGGGTCGCCGGGCGGGTCGCCCCGGACGGCGAGGACGTTGCGCACGCCCTGGTCGGCGTACTGGCCGATGATGTTGCGCAGTTCGGCGATCGAGTGGTCCACCGCGGTCAGGTGGGCGACCGGGGTGAGCGTGGTCTCGGTGGCGATCCGGCCCACGATGTTGACGGTGCGCTCGCGCGAGGAGCCGCCGGCGCCGTACGTCATGCAGACGAAGTTCGGGTCCATCGGTTCGAGCCGCCGGATGGCGTCCCAGAGCTTCTGCTCACCGGCCTCGGTGCGCGGCGGCATGAACTCGAAGGAGAAGGAGCGCTTTCCGGCCGCCAGGAGTTCGCGGACCGTGAGTGCGCGGTCCGGTCTCGTGGAAGCGATGCCGAGTGCCATGTTGGCAGGTTATCGGGGCCCCGACGGGGCCGGACAACTCGATTCCACGATTCGGGACAAGTAGTGGACGGGCCTCCGCTTCCCTCCCGCCCACCCCGCGCACCCCGGCCGCACCCCGCTCGCACGGCCGTTCCCCGCCGCCCCGCTACGCTTGCTGCACCCCAGCGAACCAGCGGAGCCTCATCGTGACCTCGTCCAGCAACCGGCCGGCCAACCCCATGGACGTGGAGGACGTCCGCACCCGCGTCAACGCGGCCCTCGCCGCGTTCATGGACGGCCAGTCCGCGCTGCTCGGCACGATCTCGCCGCAGCTGGTGCCCGCCGCCGACGCCCTGCGCGACTTCCTGCTGGACGGCGGCAAGCGGCTGCGCCCGGCCTTCTGCTACTGGGGCTGGCGCGCCGCGGGCGGGCCCGCCGCCGGCGAGGGGATCGCCAACGCGGCGGCCGCCCTGGAGCTGCTGCAGGCCAGCGCCCTGGTGCACGACGACCTGATGGACCGCAGCGACACCCGCCGCGGCCTGCCCTCGGTGCACCGCCGCTTCGAGGCACTGCACCGGGAGAGCGGCTGGCGCGGCGACCGCGAGCAGTACGGCGCCTCGGCCGCGGTGCTGCTCGGCGACCTGCTGCTGATCTGGTGCGACGAGCTGTTCCTGCGCTCGGGCCTGGACCCGGCCGCCGTGCTGGCCGCCAAGCCGAGGTTCGACCTGATGCGCACCGAGGTCATGCTCGGCCAGTACCTGGACGTGCTGGAGCCGGTGGCCGGCGACTCGGCCGACGAGGGCGCGCTGGAGCGGGCGCGGACCGTCCTGCACTACAAGTCGGCGAAGTACACCATCGAGCGGCCGCTGCAGGTCGGCGCGCTGCTGGCCGGGGCCGGGCCGGAGCTGGTCGAGGCGCTCGGCGCGTTCGGGCTGCCGCTGGGCGAGGCCTTCCAGCTGCGGGACGACCTGCTCGGCGTCTTCGGGGATCCGGCCGTCACCGGCAAGCCCGCCGGGGACGACCTGCGCGAGGGCAAGCGCACCCTGCTGGTCGCCCACGCGATGCGCGCCCTGCCGCAGGCGGACGCCCGGCACCTGGACGCCCGGCTGGGCGCGCCGGACCTGGCCGCCGAGGAGGTCGCCGAGCTGCGCGGGCTGGTCGCCCGCAGCGGCGCGCCCGAGCTGGTGGAGGCCCGGATCGAGGAGCTGATGGGGCAGTCGCTGGCCGCGCTGGCGGCGGCGCCGCTGGCCGACGAGCGGGCCCGTACGGTGCTGCTGGCACTGGCCGAGGCCGCCACCGTCCGCAAGTACTGAGGAACGGCGGCGGCCCGGCGGTCACACTGCCAGGCGCACCCGGCGGGCGAGCTCGGCGGCGGCCGCCCGCGGGTCCTCGGCCGCGGTGATGGCCCGGACCACGACGATCCGGCGGGCGCCGGCGGCCAGCACCTCGTCCAGGTTGCCGAGGTCGATCCCGCCGATCGCGAACCACGGCCGGTCGGTGGCCCGCCCGGCCGCGTAGGAGACCAGGCCCAGGCCCGGCGCGTACCGGCCCGGCTTGGTCGGGGTCGGCCAGACCGGGCCGGTGCAGAAGTAGTCCACGCCCGGCTCGGCGACCGCCGCGTCCACCTCGGACTCGGCGTGGCAGGACCGCCCGATCAGCACGTCCTCGCCGAGGATCGCCCGGGCGGCCGGCACCGGCAGATCGTCCTGGCCGAGGTGCAGTACGTCCGGCCGGGCCGCGTGGGCGACGTCGGCGCGGTCGTTGACGGCCAGCAGCTTGCCGTGGCGGCGGCAGGCGTCGGCGAAGACCTCCAGGGCCGCCAGCTCCTGCTTGGCCTCCAGTCCCTTGTCGCGGAGCTGGACGATGTCCACCCCGCCGGCCAGGGCCGCGTCCAGGAACTCGGCCAGGTCGCCCTGCTCGCGCCGGGCGTCGGTGCACAGGTAGAGCCGGGCGTCGGCCAGGCGGGCACGCAGCGTGTCCGCCGCCATCAGATCAGCATCGCCTGGGCGCGGCGCTTGACCTCGGTGCCGCGGTTCTCCCGCAGCGCCTGGATCGGGCTGCCGGGCAGCGACGGGTCCTCGGTGAAGAGCCACTCCAGGATCTCCACGTCGTTGTACCCGCAGTCCCGCAGGACGGTCAGGGTGCCGGACAGGTGCTTGACCAGCCCCTGGCCGTCGATGAACGCCGCCGGGACCTGCAGCGACTTGTTCGGACCGCGCCGGACGGCGATCAGGCCGCCGTTCTTGACCAGGTCACGCACTTCGGTGACCCGGACCCCCCACTGCTCCGAGATGTCGGGCAGGTACACCCACTCGGTGACCAGGGCTTCAATCTTGCTTTCGATCTCACTCACGCCACCAGACTGCCACCTCCGCGGCCCGCCGCGCACCAGCCGCTACCCCGCGACCGCCGACTTCAGCGGTACCGAGGGGTCCGCGGCGAGGGCGCGGTCCAGCACCGCGCCGCGCTCGATCAGCTTCCGGCCCTGGGTGAGGTCGCGCGGCCGGTCCACCGCCAGCAGCGCGCTCGGCACCCCGTCGCGCAGCCACAGCACCGTCCAGCCGGCGTCCTGCGGGCCGCCGCGCCAGAGCAGTTCGTCGCCCCCGGTGTGCCGACCGGCGTACTGGACCATCCGCCCGAACTGCTCGGACCAGAAGTACGGCACCGGGTCGTACGGCTCGTCCGCCCCGAGCACGGCGGCGGCCGCCGCCCCGCCGGACTGCAGCGCGTGGTCCCAGTGCTGGACGACCAGCCGGGCGCCGGAGCGGGTCGACGGGTAGCTGACGCAGTCCCCGGCCGCGAACACCCCGGGCAGGCCGGTGCGCAGCCGCCCGTCCACCACGACCGCGCCGGAGGCGTCCAGCTCGACGTCCGAGCCGGCCAGCCAGCCGGTCGCGGGCCGGGCGCCGACACCGACCACCACCTCGTCGGCGGGCAGGTGGGAGCCGTCCGCCAGCAGCACCGCCCCGGGCTCCACGGCGGCCACGCCGACCCCGCAGCGCAGCTCCACCCCGGCCTCGGCGTACCACGCGGCCGTCACCGAGCCGACCTCGGTCGGCAGGGCGCCCGGCACCGGCGCCGGACCGGCCTCGACCACGGTGACCTCGCAGCCGGCCTGCCGGGCCGCGGTGGCCACCTCGGCGCCGATCCAGCCGGCGCCGACCAGCACCAGCCGCAGCCCCGGGCGCAGCAGCGCGCGCAGCGCCAGCGCGTCGTCCAGGGTGTGCAGCAGGTGGGCGCGCTCGGCGCCGGGCAGGGCGCGCGGGACGGCGCCGGTGGCGATCACCAGCGAGTCGTACCGGAGGTCACCGCCGTCGGTGTGCAGCACGCCCGGGGTGAGACCGGTGGCGCGGCGGCCGGTGAGCAGCTCGATGCCGAGCCCGTCGTAGTCGATGTCCAGGGTGGTGGCGTCGGCCTTGCCGAGCAGCACGTCCTTGGAGAGCGGCGGCCGGTCGTACGGCGCGTGCGGCTCCTCGCCGACCAGCAGGATCCGACCGCGCCAGCCGCCCTCCCGCAGCTTCAGGGCGCACTGCGCCCCGGCCAGCCCGGCCCCGACGACGACAACCACCTGATCCGTTCCGCTCAGCTCTGCCACGCCCGTCACTGTACTCAGCGCCGCACGGCCGCCCGGGGCCGTCCACCCTTCGTACGGCCCTTCGGCCGGGCCGACCCCCGGCGTTAAGGTGGACGCACCACACGGGAGCCCGGCGTACCGGGCTGAGAGGCGGGCTGGCACGGCCCGCGACCGTCCGAACCTGATCCGGGTCATACCGGCGAAGGGAGAAGAGCAGCTTTGTCACGCTTGCCAGCAGGCAGCCGCGCGGACGTGCTGGTGATCGGCGGGGGCGTCATCGGCCTCGCCGTGGCCTGGCGCGCCGCCCAGCGCGGGCTGCGGGACGTGGTCGTGGTCGATCCCGACCACGGCGGGGGCGCGGCCGGGGTGGCCGCCGGGATGCTCGCCCCGGTCACCGAGGTGCAGTACGGCGAGGAGCCGCTGCTGCGCCTCGGGACGGCCTCCAACCAGCGGTACGAGGGCTTCGCCGCCGAGCTCACCGAGGCCAGCGGCGGCCTCGACACCGGCTACCGGCGGTGCGGCACCATCGCCGTCGCGCTGGACTCCGACGACCGCGAGGAACTGCGCGAACTGCACGCCTTCCACCAGCGGCTGGGCCTGGACTCCAGCTGGCTGACCGGCCGGGAGGCCCGCCGGCTGGAGCCGATGCTCGCGCCCGGCGTGCGCGGCGGACTGCACGCCGCGGACGACCACCAGGTGGACCCGCGCCGGCTGCTCACCGCCCTGGTCGCCGCCGGTGAGCGGGCCGGGGTCCGGCTGCACCGGGGCGAGGCCGTCGAGCTGCTGGTGGAGGGCGGCCGCGCGGTCGGCGCCCGGCTGGGCTCCGGGGAGACCCTGCACGCCGAGCAGGTCGTCCTCGCCGCCGGCCCGCACAGCCACCGGCTGCCCGGGTTGCCCGAGGGGGTGCTGCCCGCGGTGCGCCCGGTGAAGGGGCAGATCGTCCGGCTGCACGTCCCGGACGCCTACCGGCCGTTCCTGTCCCGCAACGTCCGCGCGGTGGTGCGCGGTCAGCACCTGTACCTGGTGCCGCGGGAGAACGGCGAGCTGGTGATCGGCGCGACCACCGAGGAACAGGGCTACGACACCACGGTGACCGCCGGCGGGGTGTACGAACTCCTGCGTGATGCCCATGAGTTGGTCCCGGGCATCACCGAACTCCCGCTGGTGGAGACCTCCGCCGGGCTGCGCCCGGGCTCGCCGGACAACGCCCCGCTGCTGGGCCCGACCTCGCTGCCCGGACTGGTCGCCGCCACCGGCCACTACCGCAACGGCGTACTGCTCACCCCGGTCACCGCCGACCTGCTCGCCGACTACCTGACGACCGGCGAAGTCCCTGACCTGGCAAGGCCGTTCACGCCCACCCGGTTCTCCTCCGCATCCCCCCTGATGAAGGCCTCCGCATGACCGAGATCGCTCTGACCGTCAACGGCGAGCCCCGCGAGGTGCCCGCCACGACCACCCTCGCCGAGCTGGTGGCCACCGTCAGCGCCGCCAACACCGGTGTCGCCGCCGCCCTCAACGAGGCCGTGGTGCCGCGCAGTTCGTGGTCCGGGACGACGCTGGACAGCGGCGACCGGATCGAGATCCTCACCGCCGTCCAGGGGGGCTGAGCCATGGCCGACGACCTTCTCACCATCGCCGGGGCGACCTTCTCCTCCCGGCTGATCATGGGCACCGGCGGCGCGCCGAGCCTGGAGGTCCTGGAGCGTGCCCTGCTCGCCTCCGGCACCGAGCTGACCACCGTGGCCATGCGCCGGGTGGACGCCACCACCCAGGGCTCCGTCCTGGACGTGCTGACCCGCAACGGCATCCGGGTGCTGCCCAACACGGCCGGCTGCTTCACCGCCGGCGAGGCCGTGCTGACCGCCCGGCTGGCCCGCGAGGCGCTCGGCACCGACTGGGTGAAGCTGGAGGTGATCGCCGACGAGCGCACCCTGCTGCCCGACCCGATCGAGCTGCTGGACGCCGCCGAGACGCTCGTCGACGACGGCTTCACGGTGCTCCCGTACACCAATGACGACCCGGTGCTGGCCCGCAAGCTGGAGGACGTCGGCTGTGCGGCGATCATGCCGCTGGGCTCGCCGATCGGCTCCGGCCTGGGCATCCGCAACCCGCACAACTTCCAGCTGATCGTGGAGGGCGCCGGCGTCCCGGTGATCCTGGACGCCGGCGCCGGGACGGCCTCCGACGTGGCGCTGGCGATGGAGCTGGGCTGCTCGGCGGTGATGCTCGCCTCCGCGGTGACCCGGGCTCAGGACCCGGTGCTGATGGCCGAGGCGATGCGGCACGCCGCCGAGGCGGGTCGGCTCGCCCACCGGGCCGGCCGCATCCCGCGCCGCTTCCACGCCGAGGCCTCCTCCGCGATGGCCGGCCGGGCCGACCTGGACTCCCGGGAGCGGCCGGCCTTCTGAACCCGTCGCGCATGTCACAAGCCGGTCCCGGTGGCGGTGTCCGCCGGGACCGGTCTCCGCCCGCCCCACTAGACTCCCCCGGGTGGACATGGCATTGCACGACCCGCTGATCGGCGCCCTGCTCGACAACCGGTACCGGGTCGAGCAGCGCATCGCCACCGGCGGGATGTCCACCGTGTACAAGGGCACCGACACCCGGCTGGACCGGGTGGTCGCCCTCAAGGTGATGCACCCCCAGCTGGCCGGGGACGAGGGCTTCACCGCCCGCTTCATCCGCGAGGCCAAGGCGATCGCCAAGCTCACCCACCCCAACGTGGTCAACGTCTTCGACCAGGGCGCGGACGGCGGAAACGTTTTCCTCGCCATGGAGTACGTCCCCGGCCGCACCCTGCGCGACCTGCTGCGCGACCGCGGCGCGCTCTCCGTACGGGCCGCGCTGGACGTGCTGGAGCCGGTGCTCGCCGCCCTCGGCGCCGCCCACCGGGCCGGGCTGGTCCACCGGGACGTCAAGCCGGAGAACGTGCTGATCACCGAGAGCGGCCTGGTCAAGGTCGCCGACTTCGGCCTGGTCCGGATCCTCGGCACCGCCGACGGCGCGCCCACCTCGACCAGCACCGCCACCGGGGGCACCGTCATGGGCACGGTCTCCTACCTGGCCCCCGAGCAGATCCTCCCGGACGCCCCCACCGACCAGCGGGTCGACGTCTACGCGGCCGGCATCCTGCTCTACGAGATGCTCACCGGCCGCCGCCCGCACACCGGCGACAACCCCGTCCAGGTCATGTACAAGCACCTGCACGAGGACGTCCCCGCCCCCTCGCTGACCGCCCCGACCGTCCCCCCGGCCCTGGACGCCATAGTGGCCGGCGCCTGCGCCCGGGCCGCCGACGCCCGGCCGTACGACGCGGTGGAGCTGCTCGCCGCCCTTCAGCGGGTCCGCCGCACGCTCACCCCGACCGAGCTGGACGCCGAGCCACCGGCCTCCACCCGGACCAGCCCGCGCTACCCCACCAGCGAACCGACCTCGGTGATCCAGCCGCTCCCCCGGCCCGCCGACGCCCCGGCGCCGGAGCCCACCAGCGTGCTGGAGGTCCCGGCGGAGCTGATGGAGCAGCTACTGGTCGAGCCCCGCCCGTACGACGAGCCGACCCCGGTCCGGCCCCGCCGGCCGAGCCGGCTGCGCCGCCTCCCGCGCAAGCCGATGATCTGGACGGCCGCGCTGACCGCCCTGGTGCTGGCAGTGGGCGGTGTCACGTACGGGATCTCCGAGGGGCTGTACGGCTCGGTGCCGGGCGTGCTCGGCAAGGACCGGTCCGAGGCGCAGCGGGTGCTGGACCGGGCGGGCATGCACGGCCGGTTCGTCGAGGTGTTCAGCGAGTCCGTCCCGGCCGGGCAGGTGATCTCCACCGATCCCGGGGTGGGGGCGCGCACCCGCAAGAGCGACTCGGTGACGGTCACCCTCTCCAAGGGCCCCAAGCGGATCGCGGTGCCGGACCTCACCGGCAAGACCGCGGACGACGCGGCCGCCGCGCTGGCCGGCGCCCAGCTGACCAGGGGCGGGGTGACCCAGACCTACAACGACTCCGTGCCGGAGGGCTCGGTGATCAGCAGCTCGCCGGGCGCCGGGCAGATGCTGCAGGAGAACGCCGCGGTCTCGCTGGTGGTCAGCAAGGGGATGGTGCCGGTCCCGGACGTCAGCGGGATGGGCCGGGACGACGCCCAGCGGGCGCTGCAGGCGGCGGGCTTCACCATGAAGGCCTCCACCGACTGGACGCTCGGCATGGGCAAGGTGAGCAGCCAGTCCCCGGCGGCCGGCGAGCGGCGCCCGCAGAAGTCCGTGGTGACGGTGAACTTCTCGCTGTTCTGAGCGGATCCGGGGCTCAGCGGAGCGGCCCGTCGCCCGGTTCCTCCTGGTAGGAGTAGCGCTGCTCGCGCCACGGGTCGGCCAGGTTGTGGTAGCCGCGCTCCTCCCAGAAGCCGCGCCGGTCGGCCCGCATGTACTCCACCGCGCGCACCCACTTGGGGCCCTTCCAGGCGTACAGCCGGGGCACCACCAGCCGCACCGGGAAGCCGTGTTCGGCGGTCAGCGCCTCGCCGTTGCGGTGGGTGGCGAGCAGGGTGCGGGGGTCGGCGAAGTCGGCCAGCCGCAGGTTGGCGCTGTAGCCGTACTCGGCCCAGACCATGACGTGGGTGACGCCGGGCGCCGGAGGCACCAGGTCGAGCAGGAGGGCCGCGGGCACGCCCGTCCACTCGTTGCCGAGGAGGGAGAACTTGGTGACGCAGTGCAGGTCGGCGACCACGGTGGTGCGCGGCAGGGCGTCGAAGGCCGTGAGGTCCCAGCTGTGCTTCTCGGCCGAGGCGGTGGCGCCGAACACCTGGAGGTCCCAGCTCAGCGGCTTGAAGCGGGGCACCGGCCCGTAGTGCAGGGCGGGCCAGCCGCGCTGCGCGCGCTGGCCCGGGGGGAGGCTCGGGTCAGACGGCGGAAGCGGTTCTCGTTCGGACTGACCCATGGCTCCATGGTGACAGACGGCGGACGGGCCCCGGCGCGCGCCCCTTGGGCTCCCGTTCACGCCCCGCCCGTACGGGCCAATGGTCGATCGCATACCCCCGGCTATCACCCAAATCGGATATTCCGACACATGTCCTAGTGAGTGTGAACTTACTGGAATTTCCTCCCAATACGGTGCCAGGATGCCCAGCGCAGTACTCACCGCAGGACGTGACGCAGGGAGGCAGCACCATGCAGGGCGACCCGGAGGTCATCGAGTTCCTCAATGAGCAACTCACAGCCGAACTCACCGCGATCAACCAGTACTTCCTGCACGCCAAGATGCAGGAGAACTTCGGCTGGACGAAGCTCGCCAAGTACACCCGGCACGAGTCGTTCGACGAGATGAAGCACGCCGAGACGCTCACCGACCGGATCCTGTTCCTGGACGGGTTGCCCAACTACCAGCGGCTGTTCCACGTCCGGATCGGCCAGACGGTCAAGGAGATGTTCGAGGCCGACCGGCAGGTCGAGGTCGAGGCGATCGACCGGCTCAAGCGCGGGATCGTGGTGATGCGGGCCAAGAACGACGTCACCTCGGCGAACATCTTCGAGTCCATCCTGGCCGACGAGGAGCACCACATCGACTACCTCGACACCCAGCTGGAGCTCCTGGAGAAGCTCGGCGAGGCCCTCTACCTCGCCCAGCTGATCGAGCAGCCGGAGTCCTGAGACCCGGCGCCCCGGCTCAGGCCACCCGCAGCGGGACCACCGGGGCGATCGGCGCCACCGGCGCCGGCTTCGGCGCGGCCGACCCGGGCTCGTCCTGGACCTCCGGGTCGGCGAGTCCGAGCTTGGCGGCCAGCCGGGCGGTCGGGCAGGGCCGGGCGCCGTGCTCGCCGAGCAGCGCCTGGATCCGGCGGACGCAGGAGCCGCAGTCCGTACCGGCCTTGCAGCCCTTGGCTATCTGCCGCGGGCTGTTGGCGCCCCCGTCGATCGCCTTCTTCACCTGGTCCTCGGTGACCGCATGGCACATGCACACGTACATAGCGGTCTCTCCCGGAGTGAAGCGCAGGTGAAGCGCGGAGTGGATCTTGACTAAGGCTTGCCTTAGTTCACTAAGCCTCACCTTACCCGGCGATCCGGGCACGAAAAAGCCCCTCCGGCTTCGGGAGTCCCGAATCCGGAGGGGCCTTCGTCACAGTCACTCGCCCGCTCGCCGCCGGGCCGAAGGGCGGTGGTGGCTCAGGGCCGGCGGATCACTGGCCGCGGTACATCTCCGCCACCAGGAACGCCAGGTCCAGCGACTGGCTGCGGTTGAGCCGCGGGTCGCAGGCCGTCTCGTAGCGCTGGTGCAGGTCGTCGACCAGCACCTCGTCGCCGCCGCCGACGCACTCGGTGACGTCGTCGCCGGTCAGCTCCACGTGGATGCCGCCCGGGTGGGTGCCGAGCGCCCGGTGCACCTCGAAGAAGCCCTTGACCTCGTCCAGGACGTCGTCGAAGCGGCGGGTCTTGTGGCCGCTGGAGGCCTCGAAGGTGTTGCCGTGCATCGGGTCGCAGATCCACACCGGCTTGGCGCCGGAGGCGGTGACCTTCTCCACCAGGGTGGGCAGGTGGTCGCGGACCTTGCCCGCGCCCATCCGGGTGATGAAGGTCAGCCGGCCGGGCTCGCGCTCCGGGTCCAGCTTCTCGATCAGGGTGAGCGCCTCGTCCACCGAGGTGGTCGGGCCGAGCTTGACCCCGATCGGGTTGCGGATCTTGGAGGCGAACTCGATGTGCGCGTGGTCCAGCTGGCGGGTGCGCTCACCGATCCACACCATGTGGCCGGAGACGTCGTACAGCTCGCCGGTGCGCGAGTCCACGCGGGTCAGCGCGGTCTCGTAGTCGAGGATCAGCGCCTCGTGAGAGGAGAAGAACTCGACGGTCTTGAACTCCTCCGGAGCCACCCCGCAGGCGTTCATGAACGCCAGGGCGTTGTCGATCTCCCGGGCGAGCTGCTCGTAGCGCTGACCGGCCGGCGAGTTGCGCACGAAGTCCTGGTTCCAGGCGTGCACCTGGCGCAGGTCGGCGTAACCACCGGTGGTGAAGGCGCGCACCAGGTTCAGCGTCGCGGCGGACGCGTTGTACATCCGCTTCAGGCGCTCCGGGTCCGGGATCCGCGACTCCGGGGTGAACTCGAAGCCGTTCACCGAGTCGCCGCGGTAGACCGGCAGGGTCACGCCGTCCCGGGTCTCGGTCGACTTCGAGCGCGGCTTGGAGTACTGGCCGGCGATGCGGCCGACCTTCACGACCGGCACCGAGGCCGCGTACGTGAGCACGGCGGCCATCTGCAGCAGGGTCTTCAGCTTGTTGCGGATGTGCTCCGCGGACACGCCGTCGAAGGCCTCGGCGCAGTCGCCGCCCTGGAGGAGGAACGCCTCCCCCCGCGCCACGGCGCCGAGCCGGGCGCGCAGCTGGTCGCACTCACCGGCGAAGACGAGCGGCGGATACGAGGCGAGCTCGGCAAGGGTCTTGCGCAGAGCCTCTTGGTCCGGCCATTCAGGCTGCTGCGCCGCGGGCAGGGACTGCCAGGAGTGGCCAGTCCTCGTGGTCTCAGTCGTTGCGGTCACACGGCAAGGCTACGGGGTGGCGCGAGCGATTCGTGACCATTGCCCGAGGGATGAGACACGTCCCGGACATTGCACGTGACCGGCCTCACCCGCACGGCCCCATCCGATAGGCTCCACCCCATGCACGCGCCCCACACCCACTCCTGGTGGTGGGCCTCCCCCCTGGGTGGCCCACAGATCGCGCGTTCCTAGACGAACACGACGGCCGCCCCTCGGGGCGGCCGTCGTGCGTCCGAGCAGACGGCCCTCCGGGAGCGGAACCAGCACCGCCTCGCCATCCACCCCGGAAGGAAGCCGTACTCGTGACCACCCCCGCCTCCAGCGAGCTGCTCGCCCGCCTCACCGCTCCCGGCGCCCCCGCCTTCGCCCTGCTGCACCGCCGCACCCCCCGGCACGCCCCGGACACCGTCGAGGTGCTGCTCGGCACCGTCGACAGCTACCGGCACCTCGCCGACCTCCCGGTCCGGGCCGGCATCCCGGCCTCCGGGCCGGTCCACGACCTGCTCGCGCTGGTCCCGTACCGGCAGATCCGCGAGCGCGGCTTCGAGGCGCACGACGACGGCACCCCGCTGCAGGCCCTCGCGGTGACCGAGCAGTACGCGCTGCCGCTGGCCGAACTCACCACCGCCCTGCCCCAGTTGCCGGTCACCCTGTCCGGCGGTGCGTTCGACGTGGACGACGAGGCGTACGCGGCGATCGTCCGCCGGGTGATCGACGACGAGATCGGCAACGGCGAGGGCGCCAACTTCGTGATCCGGCGCGACTTCCACGCCACGCTCGAGGACTGCTCCCCCGCGCTCGCCCTCACCCTGTTCCGCCGACTGCTGGAGCAGGAGCGCGGCGCGTACTGGACCTTCCTGGTGCACACCGGGGAAAGGGTGCTGGTCGGCGCCTCCCCCGAGGTGCACGTCCGGCAGAGCGGCGGCACCGTCGTGATGAACCCGATCTCCGGCACCTACCGCTACCCGGCCGGCGGCTCCGACCTCGACTCGCTCCTCCAGTTCCTCCACGACCCCAAGGAGCTGGAGGAGCTGACCATGGTGGTCGACGAGGAGCTGAAGATGATGTGCACCGTCGGCGACCTCGGCGGCCAGGTGCTCGGCCCCCGACTCAAGGAGATGTCCCACCTCGCCCACACCGAGTACGAGCTGCGCGGACGCACCTCGATGGACGTCCGCGAGGTGCTGCGCGAGACGATGTTCGCCGCCACCGTCACCGGCAGCCCGGTGCAGAACGCCACCCGGGTGATCCGCCGCTACGAGCCCGGCGGGCGCGGCTACTACTCCGGCGCGCTCGCCCTGATCGGGCGCTCCGCGAGCGGCGGGCAGCTGCTGGACTCGCCGATCTGCATCCGCACCGCCGACATCGACCCGGCCACCGGGCGACTGGTCGTCCGGGTCGGCGCCACCCTGGTGCGCCACTCCGTCCCGGAGTCCGAGGTCGCCGAGACCCACGCCAAGGCCGCCGGGGTGCTCACCGCGATCGGCGCCCGGCCGGCACCCGCCCGGCTGCCCCACCCCGGCGGGCCCCGGCTCGCCGACGACCACCGGGTACAGGCCGCGCTGGACGCCCGCCGGGCCGACCTCGCCCCGTTCTGGCTGCGGATGCAGGCGCCGTCCCCGGTCACCGAGCCCGAGCCGACCCTGGTCGTGGACGGCGAGGACACCTTCACCTCGATGCTCTCCCACCTGCTGACCTCGCTCGGCCACCAGGTCACCGTGGTCCGCTTCGACGAGCCCGGCCTGCGCGAGCTGGTCGCCGCCCACCGCGGCCCGCTGGTGCTCGGCCCCGGCCCGGGCGACCCGGCGCTCGCCGGCGACCCCAAGATGGCGGTGCTGCGCCCGGTCGTCGCGGACGCGCTGGCCGCCGTCCGCTCCGGCGCCCGGACGGCCCCGCTGCTCGCCGTCTGCCTCAGCCACCAGCTGCTCGCCGCCGAACTCGGGCTCGCCCTGGGCCGCAAGGCCGTCCCGTACCAGGGCGCCCAGGAGAGCATCGACCTGTTCGGCCGCAAGCGCACGGTCGGTTTCTACAACACCTTCACCGCCCGCTGCTCGGACGCCGACGCGGCCCGGCTCGCCGCCGTGGGCGTCGAGGTCGCCCGGGACGCCGCCACCGGCGACGTCCACGCGCTGCGCGGCCCCGGCTTCGCGGGCCTGCAGTTCCACCCCGAGTCGGTGCTCACCCGGGACGGCGTGGACATCGTCGCGGCCCTGCTGCGGGAGGCGACGGCCGTCCGGGGCTGAGCACGGTCGGACCGGTCCCGGGCGCCGCCGCCCGGGACCGGCTCACAGCTCCTCGTCCAGCCCCTGCTCGATCGCGTACCGGACCAGCTCCACCCGGTTGTGCAACTGCAGCTTGCCCAGGGTGTTCTGCACGTGGTTCTGCACCGTCCGGTGTGACAGCACCAGCCGGTCGGCGATCTGCCGGTACGACAGGCCCTTGGCCACCAGCCGCAGCACCTCGGTCTCCCGGGTGGTCAGCTGCGGAACGGCCGGCGCCGACGCCGGGGCCGGCTCGGCGGCCAGCCGGCGGAACTCGCCGAGCACCAGCCCGGCCAGGCCCGGGGTGAACACCGCGTCGCCGACGGCCGTGCGGCGCACCGCGTCCAGCAGTTCCTCCCGCCCGGCCGACTTCACCAGGTACCCGGTCGCGCCGGACTTCACCGCCTCCAGCACGTCCTGGTGCTCACCGCTGGCCGACAGCACCAGCACCCGCACCGCCGGGTCCGCCGCGACCACCTGGCGGCACACCTCGGCGCCGGACAGGCCGGGCAGGTTGAGGTCCAGCACGACCACCTGCGGGGTGCAGGCCCGGGCGCGGCGCACCGCCTCCTCGCCGTCGCCCGCCGTGGCCACCACGTCCAGGCCCGCCTCGGCCAGGTCGCGGGAGACGGCGTCCCGCCACATCGGGTGATCGTCCACCACCATCACCCGAACCGGTCGGTCGGTCTCCGACTGATCGGTCATCGGCTGGTCGGTCATCGGCTGGTGGGTCATCAGGCGGCCTTCCTCGGAACGCGCAGTTCGACCTCGACGCCCTCCCCGGGCGCCGAGTACAGCTCGGCCGTGCCGCCGAGGTCCAGCACCCGGCCGCGGATCGACTGGGAGACGCCCAGCCGCCCGGCCCGCTCCGCCTCGCCGAGCCGGCCCGGGGCGAAGCCCGGACCGTCGTCGCGGATGCTGACCGTGACGGCCTCCGGCTCGTCCTCCACCAGGATCCAGGCCCGAGCCGACTCCCCGGCGTGCCGGCGGACGTTGTCCACGGCCGCACCGACCGCCGCGGCCAGTTCGCGGGCCGCCGGACCGGGCAGTGGCACCGGGGTGCCGGGGGCGGAGAGCGTGATCCGCTCGCCGGCGTACGGGCGCAGCAGGGCGGTGAGGTCCTGCGGCCCGGCGGGGTCGGGCTCCTGGGCGCGGTCGGCCTCCGGCAGCCGCTGGGCCGGCAGCGGACCGCCGGTCATCAGCGCCCGCAGCGCCCGCTCCTGCTCACCGGCCAGCCGGCCCAGCTCGGCGAAGTCCGTACCGTTCCCGCTGCCGCCGCCCAGCTCCGCGCCCCGGCGCTGGACCAGCGCCAGCACCTGGAGCACGCCGTCGTGGATGTCCCGGGAGAGCCGCTCGCGCTCCCGGGTGGCGGCCTCGACCTGCAGCGCCCGGGTCAGGGTGGCCTCGCTCGCGCGGGCCAGCTCGATCACGTACCCGATCGCGCAGCCGGCCACCAGCAGCAGCACGATGTTGTGCACGTTGTCGCCGGTCGGGCCGCCGTGGCCGAGGATGTTGGCGACCCCGATCACCGCGCCGGACGCCGCCGCCGGGCGCCAGCCGCCCTTGGCGGCGAAACCGAGCACCGTGCCGGCGGCCCAGATGGTCGGCAGGGTCGGCGCGCCGTGGCTGATCCGGGCCGGGGCGTCGGTCATCCCGCTCATCACGATGCCGGTCACGGCCAGCGACAGGTCGAACCCGAGGACGTACCAGGTGCAGCGCTGCGGGTTGGAGAAGGCCCGGGTGCTGGCGAGCGTCCAGAGGATCAGCGCGCCGAAGTAGATCCAGCCCGCGACCGGGTGCAGGAAGTGCAGGTACGAGTTGAAGTACCGGAGCAGGGCGTAGCAGAGCGCCAGCATCCGGAAGTAGGAGATGGCCTTCCACAGCGGGAGCTCGACGGACATGCCGCCGGCCGCCACCGCGCCGCCCACCGCCGTGCCGGCCGTTCTCGCGCCCTCCGCCATGCCTCGGCCCCTCCCCTGGACCCGACCGGGTCGGTCAGGCCGACCCGGTGTCCTTCTGCTCCTGCTGGTCCCGCTTGTCCTGTTCGTCCTGCGACGCGGCCTGGTCGGCCTTCTCCGCCTCGGCCTTCTCCGCCTCGGCCGCCTTCTCCGCCTCGGCCTTCTCCGCCTTGGCGGCGGCCCGGCGCTCGGCGTCGGCCTTCTTCTTCTCGTCGGCGATCTGCCGCTTGGCGGCGGTCGCGTAGATGTCCACGTACTCCTGGCCGGAGAGCCGCATGATCTCGTACATCACCTCGTCCGTCACCGAACGGAGGATGAAGCGGTCGTTCTCCATCCCGTGGTAGCGGGAGAAGTCCAGCGGGCGGCCGATCCGGATGCCGGGGCGGATGCCGAAGTTCGGGACCACCTGGCCGGGCGGCTGCACCTTCTCGGTGTCGATCATGGCCACCGGGATGACCGGGGCGCCGGTGGCCAGCGCGACCCGCGCCAGGCCGCCGACCTTGCCGCGGTACAGCTTGCCGTCGGGCGAGCGGGTGCCCTCCGGGTAGACGCCGAACAGCTCACCGCGGTCCAGCACCGCGATGGCGCTGCGGATCGCGGCCTCGCCGGCGCCGCGCACGCCCGAGCGGTCCACCGGCAGCTGGCCGACGCCCTTGAAGAAGGCGGCGGTCAACCGGCCCTTGAGGCCGGGGGTGTTGAAGTACTCGGCCTTCGCGATGAAGGTCACCCGGCGCTTGATCAGCGCGGGGAAGAAGAACGAGTCCGAGAAGGAAAGGTGGTTGCTCGCGATGATCGCCGCACCTTCGGTGGGGATGTTCTCCTCACCCTCGATCCACGGCCGGAAGAAGATCCGAAGCAGTGGCGCGACGATCATCTTCATCAGTCGGTAGAACAACCCGGGCCTCCTGTTATGCGGACCGGTCGATCCTAATGCCCCGCGACCGTCGGCTGTGCCCGGCCCCGCCGTAGGGGGTGTACGGCCCGGCGCGGGGCGTGGGACGATGCGGATTCCCGCAGCTCCCCTCCCAGCGTCCCTCCCCCAGCGCCACCCGCCCGCGAAGGAGTCCGCCATGTCGCTGCTGCCCGGTGCCGAACCGTACCGCCACCACGGCGGACCGGTCGGGGTGCTGCTGTGCCACGGCTTCACCGGGTCGCCGCAGTCGCTGCGCCCGTGGGCCGACGAGCTGGCGGCGGCCGGGTTCACCGTCTCGCTCCCGTTGCTGCCGGGGCACGGCACCCGTTGGCAGGACATGCAGGTCACCCGCTGGGAGGACTGGTACGCGGAGGTCGAGCGCGAACTGCTGACCCTCGCCGAGGAGTGCGAGCAGGTCTTCGTCTGCGCGCTGTCGATGGGCGGCGCGCTGGCACTGCGACTGGCCGCGCTGCACGGCCCGACGGTGTCCGGGCTGGTGCTGGTCAACCCGTCGGTGCGCTCGGACAACCCCGCGGGGGTGCTGCTCCCGGTGCTCCGGCACCTCGTCCCGAGCATCCCCGGGATCGCGAACGACATCCGGAAGCCGGGCGCCCACGAGGTCGGCTACGACCGGACGCCGCTGCACGCCGCCTGGTCGCTGGGGCGGCTCTGGCAGGAGGTCCAGCGACGGCTGCCCGAGGTGACCCAGCCGGTGCTGCTGTTCCACAGCCCGCAGGACCACGTGGTCTCGCCGGCCAACTCGGAACTGGTGCTGGCCCGGATATCCTCGACCGACGTGACGGAGCGGCTGTGCCAACGCAGCTTCCACGTCGCGACGCTGGACCACGACGCGGCGGAAATATTCGCGGCGAGCCTGGACTTCATCCGACGGCTGGCTCCCGCGCACGCGGCGGGTGCCGACAGGGCCGAATCCGACGATCACCATGGCTGAAGGGCCGGAAGTGCACGAGAGCAGCACTGCGGGCAGCGGGGACGACAAGCCCCGTGAGGACGGCGCGCGGACCGACGGGGCGCGAACGGACGGGGCACGGACGGACGGGACGGCGCAGGACGCCACCGCCCGGGGGGACGCCGCCGAGGGGACGCCGACCGTCCCCGGGAACGCCACCGTCCACGGGGACGGCACCGTCCAGAGCGGCCCGACGACCTCCGGCCCGGGGCCCGACGGCGCCGCGCCGACCGCACCCGCCACCGAGACCGCCCCCGCGGCGGACGCCCCGGCCCCCGTGGAGCCCCGCCCGCGCCGCAGCACCCCCGAGCGCAGCCAGGCCGAGCAGGACGCGATCTTCGCCGCCCTGGTCGCCCAGTTCGACGACCCGGTCGACCTCACCAACCCCAACTGGCCGGACGTCGAGAACCTCCGGGCGCAGAACGAGCTCAAGGGCGGCTTCAAGGACGGCAGCGGCCCCGGGGCCGGCCGGAGCGGTCCGGACGACCTCGCCGACCTCGCCCCGCAGCCCCGCCCCCGCGCGAACGGCCCCGTGCTCCCGGCCGCGAGCCCGGGCCCGCGCGACTTCGAGCTGACCGAGGACCCCGACGAGGGCCACTACGTCCCGCCGGAGCCCCCGCCGCTGCCGCCCGCCGACACCACCGCCAAGTTCGCCTGGCTCGCGGTGCTCGGCGGCCCGGCCCTGCTGCTGATCGACGCCGTGGTGTGGCGGGAGATCTCCGGCTGGCCCGCCTGGGTCGGGGTCACCGCCTTCCTCGGCGGCTTCGTCACCCTGGTCGCCCGGATGAAGGACCGCGACGAGGACGAGCCCGAGGACCCGGACCACGGCGCCGTCGTCTAGGGCCTGCCCGGCGGGTCTTGTCAGACGCGCTCCAGGGGGTTCGGCAGCTCCAGCACGGCCAGCACCGGCAGGTGGTCGGTCGCGGCCCGCAGGTCGGCCTCCGTGACGCCGGGCAGCCCGTGCGGCACCCCGCAGCCGAGGACGGTGATCCCGGGCGTGGCGAACACGGCGTCGATCCGCTGGTAGGGGTTCTCCGGTACGGAGGTGAACTCACCGCCCCAGGGCGCGGTCGGGTACCCGTCCCACATCCGCGAGGCCAGCAGCTGCCAGCCCGGCCCGTCCGGGTGTTCGTTGAAGTCCCCTGCCACGATGCCCTGTTCGGCGATCGTCAGCTGGTCGAGCAGCAGCTCGAACTGCCCGTACCGCTCCGCCGGGTCCAGGCTGAGGTGGCAGCTGGTGACGGTGAACGGCGCGGCGCCGGGCAGCCGCAGCAGGGCGGTGGCGAAGCCGCGCGCGTGCAGGCCGCGGGTCTTGGGCAGCAGCCGGTCGTGCACGCCCAGCACCTCCACCGCCCCGGGCCGGCCGAGCAGCAGCGGCCCGGCGGCGGTCCGGCCGCCCCCGGACAGGACGACCGTCCCGGTGGACCGGGCCAGCCAGGCGGCCTGGCCCTCGGGGCGCCAGTAGCGCGGGGACTCCTGGATGCAGACGAGGTCGGGCGCGCAGGCCCGGATCACCCGTGCGAGCGCCCGCCGGTCGTCGCGCAGCGAGCGGATGTTGTAGCTGAGCAGGCGCAGTCGGCGCGGGCCTGCGGGCGGCGGTTCGATGGGCGCGGCGGTCATCCGTGGTCCTCCCCTTCGCGGTGTCACCAAGGAGGACGCTAATGCGACGGCGACGGCGCGGCCGGGATTGGTCGGGGCCCGGTCACACCGCCGCCGGCGGGTCTTCAGCTCCCCCTGGGCCGCAGGACCGGCGCAGGGGGTGTCACCTTCAGGTGCGGGCGAGGTCCGCCGCGCCGACGATGCCGGCCGCGGAGCCCATGGAGGCGAGCACGACCTCGGCGCGGGGGCGGTGCACCCCGCCGGTCAGGTAGTGCTCGAAGGCCTTGGCGACCGGGTCGAGCAGCAGTCGGCCGGAGTCGGAGACGCCGCCGCCGAGGACGAACACGCCCGGGTCGAACAACGCGGCGAGGTCGGCCATGCCGCGGCCCAGCCAGTCCGCCAGTTCGGCGTAGCACTCCAGGGCGAGCGGGTCGCCCGCCTCGGCCGCCTCGGTGATGTGGATGCCGCGGATGGTCTCGGCGACGCCGTCGTTGAGCTCCAGCATCCGCCGGCCGCGCACCGGGTCGGCCGCGGCCTTCTCCCGGCCGTAGCGGCGCAGCGCGCGCCCGGAGCCGTACTGCTCCCAGCAGCCCTTGCCGCCGCAGCCGCACTGCAGTCCGTCCGGGACCATGTTGAGGTGGCCGATCTCGCCGGCGACGCCGAAGCGGCCGCGGTGCAGCCGCCCGTCGAGCACGATGCCGCCGCCGATGCCGGTGCCGACGGTGATCAGCACCATGTCCTGGTGGTCGGCGGCCGCGCCGAAGCGGAACTCGGCCCAGGCGGCGCAGTTGGCGTCGTTCTCGACGACCGTGGTCAGGCCGGCGAGTTCCTCGATCCGGCCGCGCAGCGGCTCGTTCTCCCAGTCGATGTTGGGCGCGAAGATCACCGTGGAGCGGTTGCTGTCGACGAAACCGGGGGCGCCGACGCCGACGGCGGTGACGCCGGGGTGCTGCTCCTTGAGCTCGCGCACGGCCTGCGCGATGGCGTCGACCGCCCACTGGGGGTCGGCCGGGGTGGGGACCCGGGTCCGAGCCAGGATCGCACCCGCTTCGTCGACCACGCCTGCCGCGATCTTGGTTCCGCCGACATCGACGCCGATGGTCAGAGCCATGTGTCCCTCAGCTATTCACTCGTTCCCGCTGGACGGAACGGTACCGCCCAACCCAGCCCCCGTACACAGCCTCGCATACATTATCCGAAGACAATTTTGGGACAGCCGGGCCGCAATGCTTCAAAAGTCGTATCTAATCTCCATCTTCGTGACGTACGAGAGCAGTCCGATCACGCTGCGGAGGTTACGGATTCACTGCTTGGCGGACGGCCCGTCAGCCTCGCCGGAGCCCTCGGCCCGGCCGGGTGCGTCGAGGTCGATCTTCTCCACCGGCGCCCCCTCCCCCGAGGTCCAGCGCCGCTCGTGCCCGGCCACCGCGGAACGGTAGGCGGCCAGCAGCTCGGCGCCGGCGGCGGCCAGCCCGGAGCCGGCCGCGGCGAGGTGGGCGTAGACCTCCGGCTGCTGGGTGCGCAGGCGGTCGGCCAGCCCGGAGAGGGTGATCAGGGTGGTGGCGCTGGTCTCCTGCGCCTTCTCGCCGACGGCGGTGGCGAGCCGGCGCACCTCGTCCACCAGCGGGCCCAGCTCCGGCCCGAACGGGTGGGACGGTCCGCCCCCCTGCTCGGTGCCGGGCTCGGTACGGTCGTCGGTGCTGGTCATCGCGGGCGCCTCCTCAGCCGTGGCCGCACCGCGCGGCCCTTCGGCCCGACGCTACCCGACCGGCCGTACCACCCGGAAAGGCCGGAAAGGCCGTCAGCCCCGCGGCCAGAGCGAAGGGTCGGGCGCGAACCGCACCGAGAGCACTCCCTCGTGCAGCCCCGCCCCGGCGACCGTGCAGCGGCGCAGCGCGGACGGCAGCGGCAGCACCCGGCGGTGGGCGCCGAGGCCGACCACCAGGTCGTCGCCCCGGCGGACCAGGTCCAGTCCGGCGCGGTCGGCGCCGGGCAGGTCGAGGTGCCAGACCAGCAGGCCCTCCTCGGCGAGCCGGTCCTCGACCGTCCAGGGCTGCGCTTCGAGCCGCTCGGGACCGGGCCCGTCCCCGTACAGCCGGTCGGCCACGGCTTCCAGGGTGCCCTCGGCCAGGCCGGTGACCAGCACCGGGGCGTCGGTTTCGGCGATGAGCCGGTCCAGCTCCTCCTGGCGGCGGCGGGCCAGCCCGGCCAGCCAGGGGTCGGGCGAGGCGAGGGCGGCGGGCGGCAGCGCGCCGTGCACCACGACGGCGTCCGGCCGGTGCCCGTACAGCGCGAGCCCGGCCCGGATCCGACGCAGTTCCTCGTACGGGTGACCGTCGGCCGGGACGACCAGGCGCACGCTGGTGCCCGGGTCGCCGATCGCGGCGCGGGACTCGGCCAGGACGGCGGCGGCCCTGGTGCGCCCCTCGTACAGCCACTCGGCGGGCATCGGGACGCCGGCCAGCCCGGCCAGCAGCGGGCGCAGCGCCCGGGCGGCCTGCCGCTGCTCGGGGAGGAGCCGCTCCAGGTAGCGGGCGAGCTGCTCGGGCAGGGCGAGGGTGGAGATCAGTTCGGCGGGTGGCGGGGCGAGCACCACCAGGACGTCCTGGTCGGCGGCGGGCAGGGCGCGCAGCAGGGCGAGCCGGGCGATGCCGGGGAGGGCGGTCAGCTCCTCGGGGTCGAGCTGTTCGGCGCCGAGCAGGTCGAGGGCGGGCTTGAGCCGGCCGGTGAGCTCGCCGACGGCGTAGCGGAAGGCGGCCTGCTCGTCGATCCGGGAGACCGTCAGGCCCGGCGCGTAGCCGAGCGGCACCGGCTCCAGGCGGGTGCCGAGCGCGGAGTCCAGGGCGCGGTGGGGGTCGTCGGCGGCCAGCAGCCAGGTGCGGTGGCCGCGCCGGGCGGCGTGCAGGGCGGTGGCGGCGGCCACGGCGGGCGCGCCCGCGTCGCCGCTGACCAGGATGGTGCGCGTCGCCGTCATGCCGTCATCCCCCGTTCCGCCGTGCCGGTCCCGTCAGCCCTCGACGCGCTTCTTCAGACCGGCCAGCGCCCGGTCGATGATGACCTTCTCGGCCTTGCGCTTGATCATGCCGAGCATCGGGATCTTGACGTCCACGGCGAGCTGGTAGGTGACCTCGGTACGGCCGCCGGCCAGCGGGGCGAGGGTGTAGGAGCCGTCCAGCGAGCGGAGCATCTGGCTGCGGACGAGGGTCCAGCTGACCTCGCGGTCGCCGTCCCAGGTGTAGGCCAGGGTGTGCTCGTCGCGGATGGCGCCGGCGTCGAGCAGCAGCCGGACCTGGGCGGCGCGGCCGTCCTCGCCGGGTTCCAGGACCTCGATCTCCTTGACCTCGCCGGTCCAGGCCGGGTAGGCGGCGAAGTCGGCGATCACGGCCATGACCGTGGCCGGGGTCGCGTCGATGGTGATGCTCGACCTGGTGTGCTCCGCCATGGAATGGCCCTCCGCCTCGTCCCTCTGCCGCCTGCCGGTCCGGTCGAGGCGCGCTCGACCCGATCCGCCCGGAGCAGGCTATCGCGACCGGAGATCGACTCGGCCGCGCGGGCACCGGCGTCGGCGGGCGGGGCCTGGGGCGGCGGGCGCCGCGGGCGGGCGGCGGGCGGGCCGCGGGGCATGCTACCGGCCGGTACCAGCGGGCTGCCGTAGGGTGCCAGTCGAACGACCCGGTCACGGCCTGGTCGGATCCGGCCGGGTGTGACACTTCGAACACCGGGGCCGACCCCCCTGGTCGAAGCTGCCTACCGGGCAGTAACGTCCTGCCGTCCCGCAGCGTCGCGAACGAGGAGCAGTCTTGCTCGACTTCAGCCTTCCGGCCCTCTATCAGGTACCGAGCGGCGGTAACCTCTCCGACCCTGTGCACCGGAACGCCGAGGAGCACCCGGACGTCGCGGTGCTCAGCCGGAAGGTGGACGGCCACTGGCAGGACCTGACCTCGGTCCAGTTCCTCGCCGAGGTGCACGCCGCCGCGAAGGGCCTGATCGCCGCGGGCATCGAGCCCGGCGACCGGGTGGGCGTCATGTCCCGCACGCGGTACGAGTGGACGCTGCTGGACTTCGCGATCTGGACGGCCGGCGCGATCACCGTGCCGGTCTACGAGACCTCCTCCGCCGAGCAGGTCGAGTGGATCCTCGGCGACTCGGGCGCGGTCGCCGTCCTCACCGAGACCGACCAGCACGTCAAGGTGGTCGCCGACGTCCGTGACCGGCTGCCGGAGCTGAAGCACACCTGGCAGATCGACGGCGGCGCGCTCGCCGCGCTGGCCGAGGCCGGCCGGGACGTTCCGGACGCGACGGTCCGGCAGCGCCGCTCGATCGCCGGTCCCGACGACGTCGCCACCATCGTCTACACCTCGGGCACCACCGGCCGCCCCAAGGGCTGCCAGCTGACCCACGGCAACTTCCTCGCCGAGTGCGGCAACGTGGTCGAGCGCCTGGCCCCGCTGTTCCGCACCGGCGAGAGCTCCGTACTGCTCTTCCTGCCGCTGGCCCACGTGCTCGCCCGGATCGCCGAGATCGCCCCGGCGATGGCCCCGATCAAGCTCGGCCACGTCTCCGACATCAGGGACGTCACCGCCGAGCTGGCCTCGTTCAGGCCGACCCTGATCCTGGGCGTGCCCAGAGTGTTCGAGAAGGTCTACAACACCGCCCGCGCCAAGGCCCAGGCCGACGGCAAGGGCAAGATCTTCGACAAGGCCGCGGACACCGCGATCGCCTACAGCCGGGCGCTGGACGCCGGGGGCGCGGGCCTGGTCCTGCGGCTCAAGCACGCCGTCTTCGACAAGCTGGTCTACAGCAAGCTGCGCGCCGCCCTCGGCGGCCGGGCCACCCACGCGATCTCCGGCGGCGCCCCGCTCGGCGAGCGCCTCGGCCACTTCTACCGGGGCATCGGCTTCACCGTCCTGGAGGGCTACGGCCTGACGGAGACCTGTGCGGCCACCGCCTTCAACCCGTGGGACAAGCCGAAGATCGGTACGGTCGGCCAGCCCGTCCCAGGCTCCTCCGTCCGGATCGCCGAGGACGGCGAGGTCTACTTCAAGGGCCCGCACGTCTTCACCGGCTACTGGAACAACCCGCAGGCCACCGCCGACACCCTCAAGGACGGCTGGATCGCCACCGGCGACCTCGGCTCGCTGGACTCCGAGGGCTACCTGACCATCACCGGCCGCAAGAAGGAGATCATCGTCACCGCGGGCGGCAAGAACGTCGCCCCGGCCGTGATCGAGGACCGGATCCGGGCCCACGCCCTGGTCGGCGAGGTCATGGTGGTCGGCGACCGCAAGCCCTTCATCGCCTGCCTGATCACCGTCGACCCGGATTTCTTCCCGAAGTGGAAGGAGCTCAACGGCAAGCCCGCCACCGCCACCGTCGCCGAGCTGGCCGCCGACCCGGACCTGCTGGCCGCCCTCCAGGCCGCGGTGGACGACGGCAACGCGGCGGTCTCGCACGCCGAGGCGGTCAAGAAGTTCCGCCTGCTGGACACCGAGTTCTCCGAGGAGAGCGGCCACCTGACGCCCTCGCTCAAGCTCAAGCGCAACGTCGTTCTCAAGGACTACGCGGCCGAGATCGAGGCGCTGTACCAGAAGTAGGACCGTCCAGAAATAGGACCGTGCGCCGAAGGGCCCCGGGGCGTACCCCGGGGCCCTTCGGCGTGCTCGGCGTCAGCCCGCCAGCAGCGCGGTCAGCCGCCCGGCCAGCAGGTCCCAGCGCCAGGAGCGCTCCACCCAGCGCCGCCCGGCCTCGCCCATCCGCCGGCGCAGCTCCTCGTCCCGCAGCAGCCGGACGATCCGCTCCGCCGCCGCCGCGGCCGAGCCGCCCGGCACCACGTACCCGGTCTCGCCCTCCAGCACCGCGTCCGGCGCCCCGCCGGAGTCCCCCGCGACCACCGGCAGGCCGGTCGCCGAGGCCTCCAGGTAGACGATCCCCAGGCCCTCCACGTCCAGCCCGCCGCGCCTGGTCCGGCAGGGCATCGCGAAGACGTCCCCGGCGCCGTAGTGGGCGGGCAGCTCCTCCCAGGGCACCGAGCCGGTGAACCGCACCGAGGCCCGGACGCCCGTGGCGTCCGCGAGCTTCTCCAGCTCCGCCCGGTACGGGCCGCCGCCGACGATCAGCAGCACCGCGTCCGGCACGTCCGCCAGGATCTGCGGCATCGCCTCGATCAGGGTGTCCTGGCCCTTGCGCGGCACCAGTCGGGAGACGCAGACCACCACCGGCCGGTCCGCCAGCCCCAGCCGCCGGCGCACCTCGGCGCCGCCGGAACCGGGGTGGAAGGTCGTCTCGTCCACGCCCGGCGGCAGCTGCACCATCCGGGCCGTGGCCTGCGGTCCGACCGCGGCGGCGATCCGCGAGCGGGTGTACTCGCCCAGGTAGGTCAGCACGTCGGTGCCCGCGCCGATCCGCCGCAGCAGCTGCCGGGAGCCCGGCAGCTGGGCCCAGGCGGCCTCGTGCCCGTGGGTCATGCCGAGCAGCCGCCCGGCCCCGGCCCGGCGCAGCGTCGGCGCCATCAGGCCGAGCGGGGCAGCGGCGCCGAACCAGACCGAGTCGCACTTCTCCGAGCGCAGGATCTCGGCGGCCCGCCGGGTGACCCGGGGTGTGGGAACCATCACCTTCGTGCGGTCCCGGATCACCGGGAACGGCTGCTCGGCGTCGAAGGCCCGCACCTCGGTGCCGTCCCGCCAGGTCGAGGCGTACACCACGACGCTCCCGGCGGGCTGACGGACGGCCATGTTGTGCACGAAGGCCTGGATGCCCCCCGGACGGGGCGGGAAGTCATTGGTGACGATCAAGGTTCTGTGCATCAGGCCACGGCTCGCTCGGTCGGGGGGTGCTCGGTGTACCGCTGGGTGATCCGTACGATAGGTCAACACCATGACCCGCCGGGAACGGATCCGCCCACGGCAACCGTTTGCCCACCGGGTCAGTCCTAGTACCTAGGCCGCGGACACGGCGGCCCGGGCGTCCGTCAGTACGACGCCTCCGGTGAGGACGTCGAGACGAACGAGGGAGCGCAGTGGAGTTGGCCCCGGCCACCGAGTCCGGTTCTTCACGCGGCCGCCTCGGCCGCCCGCTCGGGGCGCTCGCCGCCCTCGGGGCGACCTGGGTGGCCACCCGCACCGTTCTGGTGCTGCTGGTGACCGGCGTGCTGAAGTCGCCCGGCGGCGACGTCACCGCGGACGTCTGGATGATCTACCACGCCTGGTACGGCGTGCTGCAGACCGGCACCTTCCCGTTCGACGACGTCACCTGGCAGTACCCGCCGGGTGCCGCCCTGGTCATCCTGCTGCCGGGTCTGCTGCCCTGGTCGTACCTGACCTCGTTCTGGGTGATCTGCGGGATCGCCGACGCCGCCGCGGCCGCGCTGCTGATCCGCACCGGGCTGCGCAAGGGCCGGACGCTGACCGGCGCCTGGCTGTGGGTCGTCGCGGTGCCGCTGCTCGGCCCGATGATCTACAACCGCTTCGACCTCCTGGTCACCGCGCTCGCCCTGGCCGGCCTGCTCGCGCTGATCCGCCGCCCGGCGATCGGCGGCCTGCTGCTGGGCCTGGGCGGCATCGTCAAGGTCTGGCCGCTGCTCGGCCTGATCGGCACCCCGTCCGGCCGCCGCACCCGCCGCTCCTGGACGCTGGCCGCCGCCACCGCCGTCTCGGTGGGCTTCCTGCTCGCGGCCGGGATGAACGGCGCCTTCGGCTTCCTGGCCTTCCAGGGGGCCCGCGGCATCGAGGTCGAGTCGGTCGGCGCGCTGCCGTTGCACCTGGCCCGGCTGGCCGGCGGCTGGGACGGCAAGGTCACCATGAACTACGGCTCCCCCGAGATGCTCGGGCCGTGGGTCAGCGTGATCAGCAAGGTGATGATGGCCGGCACCGTGCTGGGCTTCCTCTGGCTGCTGCTGTGGCGCTTCACCGCCCGCCGCCGCAACGCCGCCACCATGTACGACGCGGCGCTGTGCGCGCTGCTGATCTTCGTGGTGACCAGCCGGGTGATCAGCCCCCAGTACCTGGTCTGGCTGGTCGGCGTCGCCGCGGTCTGCCTGACCGTGCGCGGCACCAGCCAGCGGCCGGTGGCCCTGCTGATCCTGCTGGCCTGCCCGCTCACCCTGCTCGAGTTCCCGACGATGTTCACCCAGGTCCTCAACAGCGAGCCGCTCGCGGTCACCGTACTGGGCCTGCGCAACCTGCTGCTGCTGACCGCCACCGTGCTCGCCTGCGTCCGGCTCTGGCGCTCCACCCGCGCCCCGGCCCCGCTGCCGCCCACCGTGGTGCTCGCCGAGCCCCCCGCCCTGCCGCCCGCCTCCGCCTACCCGGTGCGCCCGGGCATCGCGTACGAGCAGGACCTCCTGGACGGCATCGACCAGCCGGCGGGCGCGCGGCCCTCCAACGGCCGTTAGGGCGTGTCTGACGATTCCCGCCGGGCGCGCGACGTCGGAGCGCGCGCCAGGACAGCCCCTAACCCTTCAGAGCCGCCACCTCGGCCAGCCAGAGCCCGGTGAACTCGGCCAGCCCGACGCCCAGTTCGCTGCGCAGCAGCCGGTCGGTGCGGTGCTCGCGATCCTCGCCCTGGCCGTCGCCCGCGCCGACCGCCCGGTAGAAGGCGACCAGCCGCCCGGTGCCGTACCGGCGGGCGATCAGGTCGCAGGCCAGCCAGGACTGCTCGTAGGCCTGGGCGATGCCGGTGGCGCCCGCGGCGAAGTCCCCGTCGGCGGGCAACGCCGTGGGCAGCTTCCCGGCCGCGACGTCCCGGGCCAGCTCGGGGGCGATCTGCTGCGGGCGGCGGCCGGACTCCCGGTAGGCGGTCCAGTCGGCGACGCCCTCGGAGAGCCACAGCGGGGTCCAGGCCCGGGTGTCGGCCCGGGTCGCGACGTGGGTGGCCTCGTGGGTGACCACCACCTGCCGGCCGAAGTCGCTGAGCCGCCCGAACGCCTCGGGGTTGATCACCACCCGGTCCGCCGGGGTGTGCCAGGGCGCGCCGGGGGCCGCCACGGTGACCGCCGCCATGCCCGTCCAGCCGGCCGGGTCGGCCTCCAGCAGCCGGGCGAACTGCGGCTCGGTGGCGGGCAGTTCGAGCAGCAGCCGGCCGGGCCAGGCACTGCCCCAGACCGCACTGACGGCGGGCACCGCGTTGTCCCCCACCGCGACCAGACCGGCCGGGTCGGGCCCACCGGCCAGGCCGAGCACCAGGCAGTGGGCGCCGGGGGCGGTACGGACGGGGCCGAGGTCCCACAGCGCCGGGGGCCCGCCGGTGCCCTCCTCCCGCTCGACCCGCCAGCCGCCCCGGTCCCGGACCAGCTCGATCCGGCGCGGGTACACCACGGGGTACTCGTCGTAGCCGGTGATCCGCACAGCCAGTTCGACGGAGACGGTCAGCCTCGGCCGGTCCGGCCCGTCGGCCGGCGACAGCACCAGGTCGCGGTACGCCGCTTCGGCCCCGGTCAGCCCCGACCAGACGGGCAGCGAGCTCGCCCGCGCCGCCAGCAGCCCGGCGACCTCGGCCCGCAGGTCGGCGTCCCGCCCGTCGGGCACCGTCGCCGGGACGGCCGGCGGCAGCGACAGCTGGGCCAGCCCGCCGGCCGCCAGCAGCAGCGCACCGCGCCGGGACACCACGCAGCGCGCCGGGTCTATCGGGTGGGGGCCGTCCGGCCCGCCGGGCGTCGCGCTCAGAGCCGGACCACTCCCGAGACCGGCATCGCGTTGACGCTCTCGTACCGGACCTTGGCCCCCGGGTACGGCGCGTGCACCATCACCCCGCCGCCGGCGTACATCCCGACGTGGTGCATGTCCCGGTAGAAGATCACCAGGTCTCCCGGCCGTGCTTCGGAGAGGCTGATCCGCTGCCCGGCGTACGCCTGGGCCTGCGAGGTCCGCGGCAGGGTCACTCCGGCCTGCCGCCAGCTGTAGTACATCAGACCGGAGCAGTCGAAGGCACGGGGCCCGGTGGACCCGTAGACGTAGGGCGAGCCGACCATCCGCACCGCGGCGGCCAGCGCGGCGGCCCCGCGCTCGGAGGCGGCCGGGGCGCTGCCGAGGTCCAGCCGGTCGGTGCCGCGGGTGGCGCGCGACTCGGCGTCCCGGGCGTCCTGGGCGATCATCCGGGTCCGCTCGGCGGCGCCCAGGCTGTTGAGCAGCTTCTGGGCCTTGGCCAGCCGCTGCTGGATCTGCTGCTTGTTCTCGGCCAGCGAGCGGCGGGCCTGGTCCAGCTCGGCGAGCTTGGCCGCGGTCTCGGTGCGACGCTGGTCGAGCCGGCGCTGACGGGTGACCAGCTCGTGCAGGGTCTCCTGCTGCCGTTCGGCGGCCTGGCCGAGGGTCCGGGCGCGGGCCAGGTAGCCCTCGGGGTCGGTGGAGAGCATCAGCTGGGCGGTCTGGGCCATCCCTCCGCCGCGGTACTCGGCCCCGGCCACCGTGGCGAGGTCCCCGCGCAGCTGGTTGAGCTGGTCCTGGGCGGCGGCGACCTCGCCCTGGAGGATCGTGGTCTCGCCGAGCAGCCGCTTCTGCGCCTCCTGGGCGGCGTTGTACTTCTCCGACGCCTGCTCGGCCTCGTCGTACAGCTGCTCGACCTGAGCCTTGACGTCCTTGCGGTCGGGCGCGTCCGGCGCGCCGGGGGTGGCCTGGGCGCTGCCGGCGGTCGCCACGCCCAGGGCCGTGGTGGCGGCCGCGGTCAGTACCAGCGCACGGGCGAGCAGTTGGGAACGACGGTGCACGGGCATGGCGGCAGCGGCTCCATTCCTGCGGCGCGGCCCCGCGGCCGCGCCCTGCTGGGCGGCCGTCGAGCGGGAGTCCGGTGGCAGACGTTAGCGAGTCCGGGCAAGTGAGTCCAAACCCCTACCGACCCGAATATTTGACCCCTATTCGGACACCAGGCCGAGCAGCCGGAAAAGCCGCAGGCCCGGCCCTCCGTGACGGAGGACCGGGCCCGTGAACCTTCGAGCGGGGATCAGACCCGGACGATGGAGGTCAGCGGCATGTTGGAGACGGCCTCGTAGCGGACCGACGCACCCGGCTTGGGCGCGTGCAGCACCTGGCCGTTGCCCGCGTAGATGCCGACGTGGTGGGCGTCGCCGTAGAAGATCAGCATGTCACCGGGCTGGGCCTGGGAGATGTCCGAGCCGATCCGGGTGCCGGCGCCGGCCTGCTCCTGAGAGGTGCGCGGCAGCGACACACCGGCCTGGTTGAACGCCCAGACCATCAGGCCGGAGCAGTCGAAGGAGCCGGGGCCGGTGGCGCCCCAGACGTACGGGCTGCCGACCTTGGTGGCGGCGGCGGCCAGCGCGGCCGCGCCGTGCGAGCTGCCCGGGGCGACCTTGACCGGCGCGGCCGCGGCGCCCGAGCCGAGGTCGCTGCGGCTGCTGTCGCGCGAGGCGCGGTCGGCCGGCTGGGCGGCCTTCGCGGCGGCGTCCGCCTTGGCCTTGGCGTCGGCGGCGGCCTTGTCCTCGGCCGCCTTGAGCGCCTGGCGCTCCTGCTCGGTCAGCGTGTTGAGCAGGTCCTGGGCGGCCTTCAGCTTGTTCTGGACCTCGTCCTTGGAGGCCTTCAGCTGCGTGGTGGTGGCTTCCAGCTCGCCGAGCTTGCCCTGGGCCTCGGTGCGGTCCTGGTCCAGCTTGCGCTGCTGGTCCTGGAGCTGCTTCAGCTGGTTCTTCTGGGTGCTGCCGGCCTGGTTGAGCGCACCGGCCTGGTTCAGGAAGTTGTCCGGGCTGGAGGAGAGCATCAGCTGGACGGTCGGGGATATCCCACCGTTGCGGTACTGCTCGCCCGCGATCTCGGCGAGGCCGCCCTGCAGATCGGTCACCTGAGCCTGCTGCCGGGCCACCTGGTCCTGCATGCCGGAGACCTGCTTCTCCAGCTCCTGCTGCTTCTCCTGGGCGGCGTTGTACTTCTCGGTCGCCTGCTCGGCCTGCTCGTTGAGCTGGTCGACCTGCTCCTTGACCTGGTCCTTGGTCGGCTGCGGGTCGGCGTGCGCGCCGGTCTGCGCGGAGAGCGCGACGGCGGCGGCGGCGAAACCGGTCAGGATCGAGACACGAGCGCGACTGGCGGGCTTGGGACGACGATGGGACGCCACGAAGGCGGACTCCTTCTTCCTACATCCGCCTACCGGGTGAGCTGACGGGTTCGGGCCGGAAGCATGCCCTACGGCGCCTCACCGGCCTCACCTGCGGCCGACCTGGCGCCGATTCACCCCGGAGGAACGTGGTTCCCCGGCTCCGCTCCGCAGCGCCCCCGACTACTGGGCTCCCCTGTCGGGCAGTCGCTTCGACCTGCCCCGCTGTTTCGCGAACTCGACGGTAACCACCGCCGCCACCCAGGCTGGGTGATCGACAGTGCGGTGGTTCGAGGCACGACCCTAGTAACTGAACCGTGATCCGTTCAAATCCTTGTCAGAAAAAAGACGGAAGATTACCCATGTTCTTTTGTGAAAATGACTGATGGTGATCGCCGCCGCACGCAAAGCTGATCACCTCTCACCGATCGGCCATGAGGCAGGCAAACCCGAAGCGCCACCCCCGTCGGGAGGTGGCGCGGATCACAGGGCCGGAGCCGACCCTTCGGGCGTGTCGGCTCGTCAGATCCGGCGGATCGTGTTGATCGACATCGCGTCGGCCTTCATCACCTTCACCACGTCACCGGTGTGCGGCGCGTGGACCACCATGCCGTTGCCGATGTACATCGCGACGTGGTGCATGTCGCCGCCGTAGATCACCAGGTCCCCGGGCTGGGCGGTGGCCAGCGTCACGGCCGTCCCGATGTGGCCCTGCTCCTGCGAGGTGCGCGGCAGCGAGACGCCGGCCTGGCCGTACGCCCAGACCATCAGACCCGAGCAGTCGAAGGTGCTCGGCCCGGTGGCGCCCCACACGTACGGCGAACCCTGCTTGCTCATCGCCTTGGCGACGGCAACGGCCGCATAGCCGCTGGCCGGCGGAAGGCTGCTGAGGTCGACCCGGTCGGCGCCGCGCGAGGCGCGGTCGTCCTGCTGCTGCTGGGCCTTCAGCGCGGCGCGGTCGGCGGCGCTGAGCGAGTTCAGCAGGTCCTGGGCGGTCTTCAGCTTGGTGTTGACGTCCGTCTTGGCCTGGTTCAGGTCCTTGGTGGTGGAGTCCAGCGAGGCCAGCACGGCGGCCGCCTCGCTCTTCTCCTGGTCCAGCCGGCGCTGCTGGTCGAGCAGGCCCTTGAGCGCCTCGGTCTGGGTGGTGCTGGCCTGCTGGACGCTCGACGCCTTCTCCAGATAGCCCGACGGGTCGGAGGAGAGCATCAGCTGGACGGACGGGTCGATGCCGCCGGTGCGGTACTGCTCGCCGGCGACCTGGGCCAGGCCGGTCTGCAGCTGGCTCATCTGGTCCTGGCTGCGGGCCACCTGGTCCTGCAGCTGGTCGGCCTGCTTGCGGAGCTGGTCCGCGCGCTCCTTGGCGCCGTTGTACTTCTCCGCCGCCTGCTCCTGCTCCTGCTGGAGCTGGTCGATCTGCGCCTTGACGTCGCTGGTGTTCGGCTGCGGCGCGGCGTGTGCGGCCACCTGGGCGGAGAGGGCGACCGCGGTCGCAGCGGCCGCGGTGAGCACGGAGACCCGCGCGCGGCTCGGCTGCTTGGGACGGCGGTGGGAGGCCAAGAGACCCGCTCCTTCTTCCAACGGACTCACCTGTTCGGGTGAGATACCGGAAAATAGGTTTGACGCCAGACCCTAGTGAAGATCTACCCGTTTTGCCACTCCCCCGAAGGCGTGAACTCCGGTTCTCCCAGTGACTTCACCGGATCCGCACACTCACCCGACGACGGCGCTGACCTGCCGTCACGCCGCCCGGGCCGCAGGTCAGGGCCGGGCCAGCCGGTTCAGCAGCAGCACCGAGGCCACCGGGCGCGCGCCCGCCTTCCGCACGCCGTCCGCGACCTCCCGGTCGGTGGAGACCACCACCACCGGACGGCCCTGCGGCTCGGCCCGGACCAGACGGCGGATCAACTCGTCCGCGGTCTCGCCGGTCCGACTGAACCGTACCCGCACCCCGCGCGGTGGCGCCATGATGACCGGGACGTCCAGGTCCTGCCCGTCGAACACACAGGTGACCTCCGCCTGGGTGCGCTGGGCCAGCATCGCCAGCCCGCCCAGCAGCCGGATCCGCTGCTGCTCCAGCGGCAGCGTCGGGTACCCGGTCTTGGTCACGTTGTAGCCGTCCACCACCAGGTGCACCTGGGGGATCGCCAGCAGCTGGTCCAGCAGCGCCGGGTCGTCGTCGGCCAGGCCGCGCCGGGCCACGTCGTGCGGCGAGGCCGCCCCCGGCACCACCGCCTCCACCAGGTCCGCAGGGCGGATCTGGGAGACCGGCAGCGCCAGCTCGCGCTGCAGCCCCTGCGCCGACTGCAGCACGGTGTCCAGCAGCAGCCGCAGCCGCATGTCCTCGACGCTGCGCCCCTCCCGGGCCGAGCGGCGGCCCTGCTCGGCCGCGTTCTCCAGCTCGGACACCCGGTGCCGCAGCCGCCGCGCCTCGCTCTCGGCCGCACTGCGCTCGCCCGCGGCCTGCGCCCTGGCGGCCTCCAGCTCGCCGGCCACCCGCCGGGTCTCGGCCTGCGCCCGGCGGGTGTCGCTCTCCAGCGACCGCACCTTCTTGCGCAGCGACTCGGCCTCCCGCCGGACGCCCTCGAACTCCGCGCGCTGGCGGTCCAGGTCCGCCCGGGCGGCGGCCCGCACCTCGGCCAGCTCGGCCTGCAGCTTCTCCACCAGCCGGGAGGCCTCCGCCACCGCGTCCTCGGCGCCGGCCCGCTCGGCCTCCTCGCCGACCTCGGCGACCAGCCGGCTCCAGCCCGCCGACCGCACCAGGTAGGCGGCTGCCGCGACGTCCATCGGATCGGCGGCGCCGGGGACGGTGCCCGACTCCAGCGCCTTCACCAGGTCCGGCTGGCCCAGCCGCAGCCGCTCCGCTATCCGCACCCGGAAGGCCGGCTCGGACTCCAGCGCCGCCGCCAGCGCGGTGGCCGCGTACTTCGCCCGCCGCGCGGGGGTGAACTTGGCGTACTGACGCAGGCTCTGCGGCAGTTCCCCGGGCGGCAGCCCGCCCAGCGCGTCCGAGGCCAGCCCGACCACCCGTCGGCGCACGCCCTCGGGCAGCGGCCGGTCCAGCTTCTCGGCCGGGTGCTCCGCCGCGGCACCCGGGGCAGGGGGCTCGGACGGGACCGTCCCGGCGGCCGGCTGCGGTGCCTGCGCAGCGGGCTGAAGCCCCTGCGGTTCGCCGGGCTCCCTCGCTGCGTCCACCACGTCCTCGGCTCCGATCCTGATCCAGCGGGTGCGGCCGCGGCCGCCCCTGTCGTCACGCTCCGTGCGTCTTGTCTGTATTGTCCCGTGCGGTGGACGGCCGCGTCGCGCACCGCCCGCCGCACCGGAGGGGTCAGCCCTGCGCGGCGGGGGCCTCCGCGCCCTCGGCGCCCGGGCGGGCCACCAGCTCGACCTGGTCCACCGCGTTGCACCAGCGGCAGCGCACCGACTCGATCGTCTCGCTGTGCACCTCGGTCTCCTCGACCTCGGACTCGCCGGCCAGGTCGAAGTGCAGGAACTCGGTCACCCGCGCGGTACGGGTCACGTCGAAGCGGGTGAGGTTGCCGCACAGCGTGCAGCGCCAGCGCGTCTCGGCGGTCAGGGCGGGGACGGTCATCGGGGATCCTCTCGGCTGGTTCCCTGGGTGGGCTAGGCGCTCCCCCCGGAGCCCCGGCGTCGGCGGCGGGAGGCGGGATTGCCCGGCCCAAGCCTATTGCCTGGGGCAACCATCAGGACCACCGGTCAGCCGAGATGACCGGAGCCCGTTCCGGCCCACCGGACGGACCGGTAGTCCACCTGCCGTAAACCGCCGTGTCACCTGCCGCGCCCGGAGGGATGCTTGGCCGCATGGCGCTCGCGACCCCCGGCCACACCGACGCCCGGGACGGCCGCCCGGCGGTGGCCGCCCCGGCGGTCACCTACGCCCTGATCGCGGTCAACACCCTGGTCTTCCTGCTCGGCCCGGCGGCCGGCGTCAACCCGCTGTACGGCACCGGCCAGGCCCGGATCTGCGCCGAGCAGCGCTACGAGCAGCGCTGGGGAGCCGTCCCCGCCGAACTGCTGACCGGCCACCCGCTCACCGCCGAGCAGCTGGCCGAGGCCCCCGACCCGGTCCCCGGCTGCCCCGCCGCCCCCACCCCGGGCAAGCACCCCGCCGTGTCCGCCCTCACCGGCCTCTTCCTGCACGCCGGCTGGCTGCACCTGCTGGGCAACCTGCTCTTCCTCCACGTCTTCGGCCCCACCGTCGAACGCCGGGTCGGCCGGGCCAGGTACCTCCTCTTCTACCTTGCCGCCGGCAGCCTGGCCTCGTACGGCTTCGCGCTCGCCGAGGCCCGCTCGCCGGACTCCACCCGGGTCCTGATCGGCGCCTCGGGCGCGATCGCCGCCGCCCTCGGCGCCTACCTGCGCTTCCACCCGCGGGCCCGGGTGACCACCCTGGTCCCGCTGCTCCTCTTCCTCCCGCTGCGCTTCCCGGCCTGGCTGGTGCTCGGCCTGTGGTTCGCCCTGCAGTGGTGGTCGGTGCACTCGGCCGGGCCCGGGGTGGCCTACCTGGTGCACGTGATCGGCTTCTCGGCCGGCTTCCTGTACGCCTGCACCGTGGTCGGACACCCCCCGAGACGGCCCGGCTGAGGCCCGATACGCTGGCCGCACCCCATGAAGGAGCCCGCACAGTGATCACTGCCATCGTCCTGATCAAGACCAGTGTCGACCGCATCCCGGAGATCGCCGAGGCCATCGCCGCGATCGAGGGGGTCAGCGAGGTGTACTCGGTGACCGGTGGCTACGACCTGGTGGCAATGGTCCGGGTGCGCCGTCACGACGACCTGGCCGAGGTCATCCCGGGCCGGCTCAACAAGGTCCCGGGCGTGGCCCACACCGAGACCCAGATCGCCTTCCGCACCTACTCCCAGCACGACCTGGAAGCGGCCTTCGCCCTCGGCCTGGACGAGTAGCGGTCCGCCCGCACCCCTCAGCCCTCGCGTCGGGTGTCGGCGACGCAACGGCCGCCCTCGTTGCGGTAGTTCCACGCCGCGCCGTCGGTGACCAGCTCGCGGACGGCGGTCAGGAAGCGCTCCACGTGCTCGTCCGGCGTGCCCGCCCCGAAGCTCACCCGGATCGCGTTCAGGCTGCGCTCGCCCGGCAGCGAGGGCTCGGGCGCCCCGCACTCGGACGGAGCGACGTCCTCGTCCCCCAGGAGGGTCCGCACCAGCGGGTGGGCGCAGAACAGCCCGTCGCGCACCCCGATGCCGTACTCGGCGGACAGCGCGGCCGAGAAGTGCGAGCTGTTCCAGCCCCGGACGACGAAGGACAGCACGCCCACCCGGGCCGAGCCGGCGCCGAACAGGTTCAGCACCCGGACCTCCGGAATCTCCGCCAGCCCGGCCGTCAGCCGGTCGACCAGTTGCCGCTCCCGGGCCTCCAGCGCGTCGAAGCCGGCCTCGGTGAGCGCCCGACAGGCCGAGGCGATCGCGTAGGCGCCGATCACGTTGGGCGAGCCGGCCTCGTGCCGGGCCGGGCCGGTGTGCCACTGGACCGCCACCGAGCCGTCCGCCTCCCGGGCCACCGTCCGGGTCGCCCCGCCGCCGGCCAGGTACGGCTCGGCCGCGTCCAGCCAGTCGGCCCGCCCGGCCAGCACCCCGGCGCCGAACGGCGCGTACAGCTTGTGGCCGGAGAAGGCGATCCAGTCGACGCCCAGCTCGCGCACCGAGACCCGGTGGTGCGGGGCCAGTTGGGCGGCGTCCAGCACCACCCGGGCGCCGTACCGGTGCGCGGTCGCGGTCAGCTCGGCGACCGGCCACAGCTCGCCGGTCACATTGGAGGCGCCGGTGACGCACAGCAGCTTGGGGCCCTCGGGCGCGGCGGCCAGCGCGGTCTCCAGCGCCTCCACCGCCTCGGCCCGCGAGCGCGGCGCCCGCAGGTACCCGACCTCCAGCCCGGCGTGCGCCCAGGGCAGCAGCGAGGCGTGGTGCTCGGTCTCGAAGGCGAACACCCGGGTGCCGGCCGGCACCGCCGCGGCCAGCAGGTTGAGCGAGTCGGTGGTGGCGCGGGTGAAGACCACCTGGTCGCCCTCGCGCAGGTCGAGGAACTCGGCGACGGTCCGTCGGCTCTGCTCGAACAGGTCGGTGGACAGCTGCGAGAGGTACCCGGCCCCGCGGTGCACGCTGCCGTAGTACGGCGCGTAGGCGGCGACGTCGTCCCACACCCGCTGGAGCGCCGGCGCGCTGGCCGCGTAGTCGAGCGCCGCGTAGCCGACCTTCGCACCGCTGGCCAGCGGCACCTGGACGTCGTGGCCGAGGACGGCGAGCGGGGCGGCGGTTTCGAGAGCGAGGGACATGAGGATGCACTCCTTCACGGGGTAAGGGACCCCGGGAGTACTCGTCGTCCGGTGTCCGCGCTTGTCGCGCGGACGGTGTGCCCGGCGACCCGGTCCTCACCCAGGGCACCCCGCCACGGACGGAGGGTTGCCGGACAGCAAGCTGGGGCTTGACGCTGTCACTCATGACCTGGCGAAGACTCTAGGTCGGGTACGTCGGACGGTCAAACGGCCATCCACCATCCGGACGGCGTCTTCGCCCCTCGCCTCCGGGGCGCTCCGACCCGGCGCCGACGCTCGGGGCGCATCGGCTCGGGGCGCGCGCGAAGGGCCCGTGCCGACGAACCGGCACGGGCCCTCAAGTGCCGCCTCAGATCCGGCTGGTGGCCTCCGACCAACGCCGCAGCAGGTCCTGCGCCCGGCCCGAGTCGATCGCCTCCGCCGCCCGCACCATGCCCGCCGCGAGCTGCTCGGCCAGCGGCGCGTCGCCCATGTCGAGCGCGACCAGCGCCGCCGCGGTGTTCAGCAGGACGGCGTCCCGCACCGGCCCGCGCTCCCCGGCCAGCAGCCGGCGCGCCACCTCGGCGTTGTACGCGGCGTCGGCCCCGCGCAGCGCCTCGATGCCGACCAGTTCGATGCCGACGTCCCGCGGGTCGAAGGTGGTCTCGGTGACCCCCCCGTCGCGCACCACCCAGACCCGCGAGGTGGTGGTGATGGTCAGTTCGTCCAGGCCGTCGTCGCCGCGGAACACCAGCGCCGTCGCCCCGCGCCGGGCGAGCACCCCGGCGATCAGCCCGGACAGCCGGGTGTCGAAGCAGCCGATGGCGTGCGAGGTGACCTTCGCCGGATTGGTCAGCGGGCCGAGGAGGTTGAACGCGGTGGGCACCCCGAGGTCGCGCCGCGCGGTGGCGGCGTGCCGCATCGAGGGGTGGAACTTCGCCGCGAAGCAGAAGGTGAGCCCGACCTCCTCGGCCACCTCGGCCACCCGCCGGGGGGAGAGGTCCAGCACCACCCCGAGCTTCTCCAGCACGTCCGAGGACCCGCTGGACGAGGAGGCGGCCCGGTTGCCGTGCTTGACCACCTTGGCCCCGGCCGCCGCCGCGACGATCGCCGACATGGTCGAGATGTTGACGGTCTTCGCCCGGTCCCCGCCGGTGCCGACGATGTCGACCGCCGGGCCGGGGATCTCCAGCGGCTCGGCGTGCTCGTACATCGCGTCCACCAGGCCCGCGACCTCGTCGACCGTCTCGCCCTTGGCCCGCAGCGCCACCATGAACCCGGCCACCTGGACGGGGGACGCCTCGCCGCTCATGATCCGGTCCATCGCCCACGCGGTGGACGAGCGGTCGAGGTCCTCCCCCTTCAACAGCGCCGCCAGGAGGTCCGGCCAGGTGCGGACCACCTGCGCGGGGTCGGTACCACCGTTCGCAGGGTTCACGTTCACCATGGCTGACTCCAGCTGTTGTCGGTTCCCCGCTCGGGGGACGTCCGTACGGATGGAGCCAGCCTATCGAGCGGCGGGGTCCCTACGGCCCCGTCTTCTCTAGTACTGAGACGGCGCTGTTCAACGCGTGGCCGGGGCCCGCTTGGCCACCCGTGCCCGCAGCAGGGTGGCGACCGCCTCGGCCAGCGCCACCGGGTCCACCGGGTGGGAGATCGCGGCGTCGGCCCGGCTCCAGGCGGCGAGCCAGGAGTCCTGCGGCCGGCCGATCAGCACCAGCACCGGCGGGCAGCCGTAGATCTCGTCCTTGAGCTGGCGCCCGAGGCCGAGGCCGCCGGCCGGCACCGCCTCGCCGTCCAGCACGCAGAGGTCGATGCCGCCCTTCTCCAGCGCCTTGATCACCGCGGGGGTGGTCGCGCACTCGAGGTAGGACAGCTCCGGAAGATCCTCGGCGGGCCGACGGCCGAGTGCCGTCAGCACCTGCTCGCGGGTGTTGCGGTCGTCGCTGTAGACGAGGACGGTGAGCGTCTCGTCGGTCGTGTACGCCATGGGCCCTGCTCCCTCAAGTGTGATCCGGACCACGTTCACCTGATCCGGATGCTACCCCCGTTTCACCCGTCGCCGGTCCCCCTCGCGCACGTTCCCCCTCAAGCCGCCGCGCCCACGACTCACCCGCCCGGAGGACGGCCCGTCACCCGGGTCGGCCAGGTCCACCCGGACGGCCGATGCCGCCTCTCCCTCCCCTACGATCCGACGCTGCGCCGACCGGGCAACGACGCGCCGGGCAACGGGGTAGCGGGCCGTTCCGAGGAACCGTCAGAAAAGGGACACGCCGCTGCTCGGCCCCCGTCCGGACACCCCGTCGGCCCCCAAGCGGGCATACCGCACGCACCGGACACTCCGAGGGACACCCCCCGACGTGAAGACGGAATAAGGGACCGACATAATGTCCGTCGTGGCGACAGCAACAGCAACAGAAACCGGGCACGCGCACGGATCGGTCAATCGACCGAACATGGTCAGCGTCGGAACGATCGTCTGGCTCAGTTCCGAGCTGATGTTCTTCGCGGCCCTCTTCGCGATGTACTTCACGCTCCGCTCCGTCAAGGGAGCCGAGTTCTGGGCCGAGAAGGCGCACGCCCTCAACGTGACGTTCTCCTCGATCAACACCACCGTCCTGGTGCTCTCCTCGCTCACCTGCCAGCTCGGCGTGTTCGCCGCCGAGCGCGGTGACGTGAAGAAGCTCCGCGGTTGGTTCATCCTCACGTTCTTCATGGGCGCGATCTTCATCGGCGGCCAGGTCTACGAGTACACCGAGCTGGTCAAGAACGACGGCCTCTCGCTGTCCTCCGACCCGTACGGCACGGTGTTCTACCTGACCACCGGCTTCCACGGTCTGCACGTGACGGGTGGTCTGATCGCCTTCCTGCTGGTCCTCGGACGGACGTACGCAGCCAAGCGCTTCACGCACGAGCAGGCCACCGCCGCGATCGTCGTGTCCTACTACTGGCACTTCGTCGACGTCGTGTGGATCGGCCTGTTCGCGACCATCTACCTGATCAAGTAACCAGCTGATCAGGTCGCTGGCCACCGGCTGCGGCCCCCGCCCTCACCGGCGACGGGCCGCTTCTGCCGGTGCCGACGCTCCCACCGACCGACCGCGCGCGCAGCCTTGGACAGGCAGCCTCGTGCCGGCCAGACCGGCAGCCGGGTGCACCCACCAGTCGACCAGATCCTGACACCGGGGTTATTCCGTGAAAAAGCTCTCCGCACGACGGCGCCACCCATTGGCGGCGCTGGTCGTCCTACTTCTCGCCCTGGCGGCAACCGGGGGGCTGTACGGCATGTTCGCGCCCGCCGACAAGGCGAAGGCCGACGTCGCCGCGCAGTCGCTCGCGATCGATGAGGGCAAGAAGCTCTTCGCCGTCGGCTGCTCCTCCTGCCACGGCCTGAACGGCCAGGGCAGCAGTGACGGGCCGAGCCTGGTCGGCGTGGGCTCCGCCGCCGTCGACTTCCAGGTCGGCACCGGCCGCATGCCGGCCCAGCAGCCCGGTGCCCAGGTGCCGCGCAAGAAGGCCATCTACACCCAGGGCGAGATCGACCAGCTCGCCGCGTTCGTCCAGTCGCTCGGCCCCGGCCCGATCGCCCCGGACGCGAAGCAGTACACCTCGACCAACCCTGACGACATCTCCAAGGGTGGCGAGCTGTTCCGCACCAACTGTGCCCAGTGCCACAACTTCGCCGGTCAGGGCGGTGCCCTGACCAAGGGCAAGTACGCCCCGTCGCTGGAGGGCGTGGACGCCAAGCACATCTACGAGGCCATGCAGACCGGCCCGCAGAACATGCCGTCGTTCCCGGACAGCACGATGCCCGAGGAGCAGAAGAAGCAGATCGTGGCCTTCGTTCGCCACACCACCAACGATGAGCCCAACCCCGGCGGTCTCACCCTCGGCAGCCTCGGTCCGGTGACCGAGGGCCTGTTCGGCTGGATCTTCGGCCTCGGCACGCTCATCGCGGTCGCGATCTGGGTCGCCGCCCACACCACCAAGGCCAAGAAGTCATGAGCCACGACATGTCAGAAGAGAAGCTCCCGGAGCCGCACGGCTCCGCCGGCGAGGTGGCCGACCACGGCAACCCGTTCGCCGACCCGGGCCTGCCGGCCCACGAGCCCCGTCGCACCGACATCGACGAGCGGGCCGCCCAGCGGGCCGAGCGTCAGGTCTCGCTGATGTTCGTGGTCTCGATGCTCGCCACCGTCGGCTTCATCGCCTCGTACGTGGCCATCGACCCGGACAAGATCGTCTACATCTTCCCGCTGGGTCACGTCAGCGCGCTGAACTTCGCGCTGGGCCTGACCCTGGGCGTCGCGCTGTTCATGATCGGCGCGGGCGCGGTCCACTGGGCCCGCACCCTGATGTCGGACGTCGAGCTGCCGGCCGAGCGTCACCCGATCGAGGCCTCCGACGAGGTCCGCAACGACGTCATCGAGCAGTTCAAGACCGGTGCCGCCGAGTCCGGCTTCGGTCGCCGCAAGATGATCCGCAACACCCTCATCGGGTCGATGGCGCTGGTCCCGCTCTCCGGCGTGGTCCTGCTCCGCGACCTGGGCCCGCTGCCGGAGAAGAAGCTCCAGGAGACGGGCTGGAAGGAAGCCACTCCGGCCAAGCCGCTGCAGCTCGTCAACATGAGCACCATGCAGCCGATGAAGCCCGAGGACCTCGTGATCGGCTCGCTGACCTTCGCGATGCCGGAGGGTCTGACCACCCACGACGAGGACTTCCAGCAGCGGATCGCCAAGGACGCCCTGATGCTGGTGCGCATCGCGCCGGACGACATCAAGGACGACAAGTCCAAGGAGCTGGGCTTCGAGGGCATCCTCGCCTACTCCAAGATCTGCACCCACGTCGGCTGCCCGATCAGCCTGTACGAGCAGCAGACCCACCACGCGCTCTGCCCCTGCCACCAGTCGACCTTCGACCTGGCGGACGGCGCGCGCGTCATCTTCGGCCCGGCCGGCCACCCGCTGCCGCAGCTGAAGATCACCACTGATGACAAGGGCAACCTGATCGCCACCGGCGACTTCGAGAAGCCTGTCGGCCCGAGCTTCTGGGAGCGTGCTCGATGAGTAGCGCGAGCAGCACCAAGACCGGTGCCGCCAAGCCCTCCAGCACGCGCGCCAATCCCGCCAACAAGTGGGAGGCCGCGGCTGACTGGACGGACGGCCGGGTGGGGATCTACTCCCTCGCCAAGGCCAACCTGCGCAAGATCTTCCCGGACCACTGGTCCTTCATGCTGGGCGAGATCTGCCTCTACACCTTCGTCATCATCATCCTGACCGGTGTCTACCTGACGCTGTTCTTCAAGCCGTCGATGGCCGAGGTCGTCTACAACGGCTCGTACGTGCCGCTCAAGGGCATCGGGATGTCCGAGGCGTACGCCTCGACGGTGGACATCAGCTTCGAGATCCGCGGCGGTCTGCTGATCCGCCAGATCCACCACTGGGCCGCGCTGGTCTTCGTGGCCGCGATGCTCGTGCACATGATGCGCGTGTTCTTCACCGGCGCGTTCCGCAAGCCGCGTGAGATCAACTGGGTCTTCGGCTTCCTGCTGCTGGTCCTCGGCATGTTCGACGGCTTCTTCGGCTACTCGCTGCCGGACGACCTGCTGTCGGGTACCGGTATCCGCTTCATGGAAGGCGCGATCCTCGCGGTCCCGCTGGTCGGCACCTACATCCAGATGTTCCTGTTCGGGGGCGAGTTCCCCGGCCACGACATCGTGCCGCGGTTCTTCACCATCCACGTGCTGCTGATCCCGGGCATCATGCTCGGCCTGCTGGTGGCGCACCTGATCCTGGTCTTCTACCACAAGCACACCCAGTGGGCGGGCCCGGGCAAGACCGAGAAGAACGTCGTCGGCATGCCGCTGATGCCGGTCTACATGGCCAAGGCCGGTGGCTTCTTCTTCCTGGTCTTCGGCATCATCGCCGCCATCTCGGCGATCGCCACGATCAACCCGATCTGGGCCTACGGCCCGTACCGTCCGGACCAGGTGTCGACCGACGCCCAGCCCGACTGGTACATGGGCTTCTCCGAGGGTCTGATCCGCGTCATGCCGGGCTGGGAGATCAGCCTGTGGGGCCACACCCTGAACCTGGGCGTGTTCATCCCGCTGATGATCTTCCCGCTGGTCCTGGTCGCCATCGCGGTCTACCCGTTCATCGAGGGCTGGATCACCGGCGACAAGCGCGAGCACCACATCCTGGACCGCCCGCGCAACGCCCCGGTCCGCACCGCCCTGGGTGCCGCCTGGATCAGCCTCTACCTGGTGCTGCTGGTCGGTGGTGGCAACGACCTGTTCGCCACCCACTTCCACCTGTCGCTCAACTCGATCACCTACTTCGTGCGCGCCGGCTTCTTCCTGGTGCCGGTCATCACCTTCATCGTCACCAAGCGCTGGTGCCTCGGCCTCCAGCGCCGTGACAAGGAGAAGGTGCTGCACGGTCGCGAGACCGGCGTCATCAAGCGCCTGCCGCACGGTGAGTTCGTCGAGGTGCACGCCCAGCTGCCGCAGAAGGACCTGCACAAGCTCACGGCGCACGAGCAGAACCAGCCGGTCGAGCTGCCGGCCCAGACGGACGAGAACGGCGTGGCCCGCAAGGCCGGCGCCCTCACCCGCACCCGGGCCAAGCTCTCCCGCGGCTTCTACGGCGAGGGCAGCCAGATCCCCAAGCCCACCGCCGAGGAGCACCACGAGATCACCAGCGGCCACGGCCACCACTGATCCCGTACGCACTCCCGCTTCACCCCGAGGGCCGCTGACCAGAGTTCATCTGGTCAGCGGCCCTCGGCCGTTGCCGACCTACCAGCCCCGCCCCCGCACCGCCCCCAGGAGCCCTCCGTGCAGCTGTCCGTCGACCCCGCCGCCGCCACTCCCCCGTACGAGCAGATCCGCGCCCAGATCGCCGAGCAGGCCCGCTCCGGCGCGCTGCCGACCGGTCAGCGGCTGCCCACCGTCCGGGCCCTCGCCGAGGAGCTGGGGCTGGCCGCCGGGACGATCGCCCGGGCCTACAAGGAGCTGGAGGCGGACGGCGTGGTGGAGACCCACGGGCGGCGCGGCACCCTGATCGCGGCCACCGGGGACACCGCCCACCGGCTGGCCGCCGAGGCCGCCGCCGAGTACGCCGAACGGGTGGGCCGACTGGGCCTGTCCCACCCGGACGCCCTGGCCGCCGTGCTGACCGCCCTGCAGGTGGCCTACCCCGAGGCCTAGCCCGGGGCCTGGCCCGAAGCCCGGCCCCGCTCCTGAGGGGCAGCCACCGCCCCTCAGAGCTCGGGGCGCGTCATGCCCGAGGCGGGGGCCTGGCCTGCCGGGACGGTGGTACTGAAGGGCTGTCCGAGGGCGCTGTGCTTGACCCAGTCCGTCCAGGAGACGTTCCAGTCCCCGAAGCCGTTGCCGAAGGGCTCCATGGTGGCGCCGCGGCTGTTCACCACCGTCACCAGGTCCCCGATCCGGGTGTTGTCGTAGAACCACTTGGCGTTGTCGGTGCTCATCCCGGTGCAGCCGTGGCTGACGTTCTCATAGCCCTGCGAGCCGACCGACCAGGGCGCCGCGTGGACGTACTCGCCGCTCCACGTCACCCGGGTGGCCCACAGCACGTCGAGGTCGTACGCCTCGGAGCTGCCCGCCGCTATGCCGATCGTCTCGCCGTTCATCCGGACCGAGCGCTCCTGGCCGAGCACCACCTTGATGCCGTTGCGGGTGTCGAAGCCGGGCTTGCCGGTGGTGACCGGGATGGTCCGGACCACCTCGCCGTCACGCTTGAGGGTGAGTGCGTGGGCGGCCGCGTCGACCACCGACTCGACCCGGTCGCCGATCCGCAGCCGCAGCGAGCTGCGGTCGCCGCCGTAGAGGCCGTCCGAGATCCGGCTGCCGGTGCCGTCGAAGGCCAGCGACACGGTCGTCCCGGCCGGCCAGTACTCCTCCGGGCGGAAGTGCAGGTTCTTGTCGTCCACCCAGTACCAGGCGCCGGTGACGGCCGGCTGGGAGGCCACCGTCAGGGCGCGCTCGACCTCCTGCCGGGCCTGGGGGTCCTTCACCGCCTCGGAGAGCTGCGCGGTGAGCGGCTGGCCCACCCCGTAGACGCCGCTGCCGGAGGAGTCCGGGCCGAGCTTGACGCCGAGCAGGCGCTGGGCGGCCATCGTGCTGAAGTTCTGGGTGGTGTCGCCCCGGCCGTTCCGGCCGTCGTCGGCGGAGATCCGGACGGCGTAGGCGGTGCCGGCCTTCAGTCGGCCGGTGGTCTGCCAGCTGTGCTGGTCATCGGCGAGCCGGCCGGCCACCACCCGGCCGTCCGGGCCGACCACGGTGACGTCGGTGAGCCGGCTGCCCGCCACGGCGGTCACGGTGACCGGCTTGGAGGGGTCGACCTTGCCCTCGGCCGAGAGGTGGACGAGCGGGGCAGCGTCGATCCGGTGCGGCCCGGCGGGCTGATCGTCACCGGACGAGCAGGCGGCCAGCGGCGCCAGTACTGCCAGGGCCAGCGAGATGCTGCCGATGCCTGCGATTCCGCGCCTGTCGGCCATGACCGCCTCCGGGGTGTTCGCACATTTCGCACGATTGATCAGATCGTAGGAACGGCTCGCATCAAGCGACATCCGAGCGACCCTCCGTTCACCCGGCTGAGTGAGGCGGTCACCCCCGGGAAGCAGCAGGGCCGGTCCTCCCTTGCGGGAGGACCGGCCCTGCTGTCGGAGGTGGAACCTACTGGTTCTGGTTCTCGCCCCGGTAGAACTCGAAGACCCATCCGAAGATGCCGATCAGGATGATCGGGGCGGCCCAGAACATCAGCCACCAGCCGAAGATCACGCCCAGGAAGGCGAGCGCGCCACCGAGCGCCAGCGACAGCGGCTGCCAGCTGTGCGGGGCGAAGAAGCCCAGCTCGCCGGCGTCGTCGGCGACCTCGGCCTCGGGGTTGTCACCCGCGCCGCTGTCCACCCGACGGGCGGTGAAGGCGAGGTAGTACCCGATGAAGGCGCACAGACCGAAGGCCAGGAACAGCGCGGTGGTACCGGCGGCCTCCAGGCCCGGGCCCGAGTGGTTGGTCCACAGGCCGTAGGTGATGGCCATCGCCAGCACGAAGACCGACAGGCCCAGGAAGATCTTTCCCTGTTCCTTCATCAGGCGTCACCCTCCTGCTTGCCCTTGCCCAGCTTCGGGGCGTCGTACTTCGCCGGGGTCACACCGGCGAGGTGCTTCGCCGGCTCGCCGTGGTTCTCCAGGTAGTCCAGCGCGGCGATCTCCGGGTGGTGGAGGTCGAAGGCCGGGGATTCGGAGCGGATCCGGGGCAGGGTGAGGAAGTTGTGCCGCGGCGGCGGGCAGGAGGTCGCCCACTCCAGGGAGCGGCCGAAGCCCCACGGGTCGTCCACGGTGATCTTCTCGCCGTACTTGGCGGTCTTCCAGACGTTGTAGAGGAACGGCAGGATCGACAGGCCGAGCACGAAGGAGCCGATGGTCGAGACGGTGTTCAGCGTGGTGAAGCCGTCCGAGGCCAGGTAGTCGGCGTAACGGCGGGGCATGCCCTCCGCGCCGAGCCAGTGCTGCACCAGGAAGGTGGTGTGGAAGCCGAAGAACAGCGTCCAGAAGGTGATCTTGCCGAGGCGCTCGTCCAGCATCTTGCCGGTCATCTTCGGCCACCAGAAGTGGAAGCCGGCGAACATCGCGAACACGACGGTGCCGAAGACCACGTAGTGGAAGTGGGCGACGACGAAGTACGAGTCCGAGACGTGGAAGTCGATCGGCGGCGAGGCCAGCAGGACACCGGTCAGACCACCGAAGAGGAAGGTGACCAGGAAGCCGACCGTCCAGAGCATCGGGGTCTCGAAGCTCAGCGAGCCCTTCCACATGGTGCCGACCCAGTTGAAGAACTTCACACCGGTCGGGACCGCGATCAGGAAGGTCATGAAGGAGAAGAACGGCAGCAGCACCTGCCCGGTGACGTACATGTGGTGCGCCCACACCGTCACGGACAGACCGGCGATCGCGATGGTGGCCGCGATCAGGCCGGAGTAGCCGAACATCGGCTTGCGGCTGAAGACCGGGATGATCTCCGACACGATGCCGAAGAACGGCAGCGCGATGATGTACACCTCGGGGTGACCGAAGAACCAGAACAGGTGTTGCCACAACATCGCCCCGCCGTTGGCGGGATCGAAGACATGGGCCCCGAACTTGCGGTCCGCCTCCAGGGCGAACAGCGCGGCGGCGAGCACAGGGAAGGCCAGCAGGACCAGCACCGAGGTCAGCAGGACGTTCCAGACGAAGATCGACATCCGGAACATCGTCATGCCCGGAGCGCGCATGCAGATGATCGTGGTGATGAAGTTGACCGCACCGAGGATCGTGCCGAAGCCGGAGAAGGCCAGACCCATGATCCACATGTCGCCGCCGACGCCGGGCGAGTGCACCGCGTCGGAGAGCGGGGAGTAGGCGAACCAGCCGAAGTCGGCGGCGCCGTTCGGGGTCAGGAAGCCGCAGACCGCGATGGACGAACCGAAGAGGTACAGCCAGTACGCGAACATGTTCAGACGCGGGAAGGCCACGTCCGGGGAGCCGATCTGCAGCGGCATGATCCAGTTCGCGAAGCCCGCGAACAGCGGCGTCGCGAACATCAGCAGCATGATCGTGCCGTGCATCGTGAACGCCTGGTTGAACTGCTCGTTCGACAGGATCTGGGTCCCGGGACGAGCCAGCTCGGCACGCATGACCAGGGCGAGAATGCCGCCGATCAGGAAGAAGGCGAACGACGTGCCCAGGTACAGGGTGCCGATCGTCTTGTGGTCAGTGGTGGTGAGCCACTTGATGATGGTCGAACCCGGCTTCCGGGTCCGCTGCGCCCCGACCGTGACGGCCTCGGCGCCCCCGCCGGCCGCGGCGGGCTCGTTGAGGATGGTCACTTCGCTTCACTTCCCATGGTGATGACGCCGGAGGGCACCGCACCGTTCTGGCCCTTGGCACGGAGGTCGGCCAGGTGCTTGTCGTAGTCGGCGCGGTCGACGACCTTGACGTTGAACAGCATGCGCGAGTGGTCGACGCCGCAGAGCTCGGCACACTTGCCCATGTACTCACCCTTGACGGTCGGGGTGACCTCGAACTTGTTCACCACGCCCGGCACGACGTCCATCTTCATCATGAAGTTGACGGGCCAGAAGTCGTGGATGACGTCACGAGAGGTGAGCCGGAACTGCACCGTCTCGTTGACCGGCAGCCAGAGCGTCGGAACGTCCTTGGGCGTACCGACGTCGTACGCGGCGTCCTTGTTGGCCGGGTCGGGGGTCTCGGTGTTCTCGTAGTTGAACGCCCAGCTCCACTGGAAGCCCACCACGTTGACGTAGTGCTGCGGCTTGGCGGAGACGGCGGTCAGCTTCGACTCGTCGCGGGCGACGAAGTAGAAGAGGACCGAGACGATGATGATGGGGACCGCGGTGTAGAGCGCCTCGATGGGCACGTTGTACCGGGTCTGCGGAGGGATCTCCACGCCAGTGCGCTTGCGCCGGTGGAAGATCACGCTCCAGATGATCAGACCCCACATCAGTACGCCGACCACCAGCGCCGCGATCCAGGAGCCCTGCCACATCTGGAGGACCATGGGTCCTTCCTTCGTGACCGGACTCGGGAGGCCAAGCCTGGGGAGGTCGTTGGCCGAGCAGCCGGTGGCGGTCGCGATGACGAGGCCCAGTGCCAGCGCCTGAGGCAGCTTCCGCCGCATCGTGCGCCGCGGCGAGCGGTCGGAGCCGTTGGGACTCACGTAGCGCCTTCCCGAAGTCTCGCCCGCCTTCGCGTCGCACCGGGAGGAGATTGTGAGCCCCTCCGGCGACCCGTCCACGGGCACGGTTTGAATGCTTATGCGGGCCAAACCCTACTCCAGCCTTATGCGCTCCTGACGGGCAGCCCCCGGTAACGCGCCGCCCGGTCGCCCGATCAGGCCCGGCGGGGGCTGCGCCCCAGGTCATCGTAGGCATTCGAGGTCCTTACGCCCGATCGGGGGATGACCTCGAACAACGTGGGTGACGACCCGTCGGGACCGGACGAAGCGGACATTCCGGGTGATCGACTGACGGCTGGTGAGCAATTCCGGGCGAGCGGAAAGCTTCTGGGTGTGTCGTTAAATGTGACCGTGTACTTCGACGTGGCTTCGACGGCCCCTCTGCACCCCGTCGCGCGGCAGGCCCTGACCGCCGCCCTGGACGAGGGCTGGGCCGACCCGGCCCGGCTGTACCGCTCCGGCCGACAGGCCCGGATGCTGCTGGACGCCGCCCGCGAGACGGTCGCCGACGTCCTGGGCGCGCGCGCCGACGAGATCGCCTTCACCGCGAGCGGCACCCAGGCCGTCCAACTCGGCCTGCTGGGCGGCCTGGCCGGGAACCGGCGGCGGGGCGGGCACCTGGTGCACTCCGCGGTCGAGCACTCCAGCGTGCTGCACGTCGCCGAGCGCCGGGAGGCGGACGGCGCCGAGGTCTCGGTCGCCCCGGTGGACGGCGCCGGACGGGTGGACCCGGAGGCCTTCGGCGCCCTGCTCCGGCCGGACACCGCGCTGGCCGCCCTGCAGAGCGCCAACCACGAGGTGGGAACGGTCCAACCGGTCGGCGAGGTCGCCGCACTGTGCGCCGCGGTCGGCGTGCCGCTGCTGGTCGACGCGGCGCAGAGCGCCGGGCGGACGGACGTCCCGGCGGGCTGGTCACTGCTGACCGCCAGTGCCCACAAGTGGGGCGGGCCGGCCGGGGTCGGGATCCTCGCGGTGCGCAAGGGCGTCCGCTACGTCTCACCGCTGCCGGCCGACGAGCGCGAGGGCGGGCGGGTCCCGGGTTACGTCAACGTCCCGGCGATCGTGGCCGCGGCCGCCTCGCTGCGCGCCGTACGGGCCGAGTCGGAACGGGAGAACGCCCGGCTGCACGCGCTGGTGGAGCGGATCCGCACCCGCGTGCCGCAACTGGTGCCCGAGGTCGAGGTGGTCGGCGACCCGGTGCGGCGGCTGCCGCACATCGTCACCTTCTCCTGCCTGTACGTGGACGGCGAGGTGCTGCTGACCGAGCTGGACCGGGCGGGCTTCGCGGTCTCCTCCGGTTCCTCCTGCACCTCCTCCACCCTGACGCCGAGCCATGTGCTGGCCGCGATGGGGGTGCTCACCGAGGGCAACGTCCGGGTCTCGCTGCCGTACGGGACGGCCGAGGCGGACGTGGAGCGCTTCCTCGCCGTGCTGCCGGAGCTGATCGCCGGGGTGCGGGCACCGCTCGGGCTGGACCTGCCCGCGCCCGCGTCGGTCAGCGCGCCGGAGGCCCCTTCGGAGGTGAGCGGGCGGGTCACCCCGCGAGCCGGAGGGAGCGCCGGTGCCGAGAGCGATGAGGGACAAGCGACCGACGCAGGAGGGAGTGCCGGAGCGAAGAGTGTCGGCGCCGGGTCCGAGCGCCCGGAGGTGAGCGGGCAGGTCACCCCGCGAGCCGGAGGGAGCGCCGGCGCCGAGAGCGATGAGGGACAAGCGACCGACGCAGGAGGGAGTGCCGGAGCGAAGAGTGTCGGCGCCGGGTCCGAGCGCCCGGAGGTGAGCGGGCA
>NZ_JBHXEG010000048.1:0-8893 GCF_042724935.1 Kitasatospora sp. NPDC127060 | reverse complement strand
CAGGTCACAGTGATCGACGCGCTGGGCAAGCGCTGCCCGCTGCCGGTGATCGAGCTGGCGAAGCGGATCGGTGAGGTGCCGGTGGGCGGCACGGTCGCCGTCCTCGCGGATGACGAGGCGGCCCGGCTGGACATCCCGGCCTGGTGCGGGATGCGCGGGCAGGAGTACACGGGCGAGGCCCCGGCCGCCGACTACGGCGGCGACCGGGGCTCGGCCTACCTGGTGGTGCGCCGCTCCTGACCGGGCGGCTACTTGACCAGGTGCGCGCGGATCTCCGCGGCGGCCTCGGCGCCGTAGGCGGCCTCGAAGCGCTTCAGGAAGGTGGCCGGGCGCAGCTCGTACTCCTGGGTGCCGACGGTCTCGATCACCAGGGTGGCGAGCATGCAGCCGAGCTGGGCGGCGCGCTCCAGTTCGAGGCCCCAGGACAGGCCGGAGAGGAAGCCGGCCCGGAAGGCGTCGCCGACGCCGGTCGGGTCGACCTTGGCCTCCTCGACCGGGCAGCCGACCAGGACCGGGGCCTCGCCCTTGCGCTCGATCCGAACGCCCTTGCTGCCCAGGGTGGTGACCCGGGTGCCGACGCGGGTGAGCAGCTCCTCGGCGCCCCAGCCGGTCTTGGTCTCGATCAGCGCGGCCTCGTACTCGTTGGTGAAGAGGTAGGCGGCGCCGTCCACCAGCTCGCGGATGTCCTCGCCGTCCAGGCGGGCCAGCTGCTGGGAGGGGTCCGCGGCGAAGGCGTAACCGCGGGTGCGGCACTCCTGGGTGTGGCGGACCATGCCCTGCGGGTCGTCGGCGCCGACCAGGACGAGGTCGAGGCCGCCGACGCGGTCGGCGATCGGCTTGAGCTCGATGTTGCGGGCCTCCGCCATGGCACCGGTGTAGAACGAGGCGATCTGGTTGTGGTCCTCGTCCGTGGTGCACATGAAGCGGGCGGTGTGCCGGGTCTCGGAGATGTGGACGGAGGTGCAGTCCACGTTGTTCCGCTCCAGCCAGCTGCGGTACTCGGCGAAGTCCGCCCCGGCGGCGCCGACCAGGATCGGCCGCAGTCCGAGCACTCCCATGCCGAACGCGATGTTCGGCGCGACCCCGCCGCGGCGGATGTCCAGGGCGTCGACCAGGAACGACAGCGACACGGTGTGCAGCTGCTCGGCGACGAGCTGGTCGGCGAACCGACCGGGGAACGTCATCAGGTGGTCGGTGGCGATCGAGCCGGCGACGGCGATACGCACGGAGGTCTCCTCAGGATGGCAACAGGGCCAGCGGGGGCGGATGAACCCACCCACGGTACCGGTGCCGGGGCGGCGACCCCGCAGGAGTCCCGCAAGCTGCCGCTTGCCCCTACCGGCCATGGTGGCACCCGAGGCCCTCGAACGTGTACTACCTCCGGGTAGCACTGGTGGGCACCCGGAGCCGCGCCTAGGGTCGGCCACGGGCCCCGTCGGACGAGACGGGCCCGTCGTCGACCGTGGCGGTGCGGCCACGGCACTGGATCGGAGCGATGCCCGATGATGCCCAACCACTCCCCGCTGCCCGCCCTCCGGTCCGACGCGGACGGCGAGACCCTCGACGCGCTGGTCAGCTCCTCCCGTCGGCTGCGCCGGTTCTGGCCGCAGGTGACGGCCGGTCCGGAGCCGGCCACCCCCGCCTCCGTCGGTGTGCGGGTCCCGTCCGGGGCGCAGCGGCTGGTCGCCGGGATGGCCGAGTACGGCATGTGATCCGACCGGACCGAAGCGGAACCGGATCCGACCGGGGCACGTCACATCCGCGCGGAGCAGCCGAGCAGGCGGCGCCGCTGAGCCCTCGGGAGGATGTGCAGATGGATCTGGAGACGATGCCCAGGCGTGGTCGGCGGACGGTGGCCCTGGCGGTGGCCGCGCTGGCGGCGGTGGTGACCCTGGCCGGCTGCAACGGCGACGGCAAGAGCTCCGGGGACTCGGCGTCGAGCAGCGCGACGGCCGCCGCGAGCGCCTCGCCCTCGGCGAGCGGCTCCCCGCAGGCCCCGACGGACTCCGGCTCGCCGTCGGCGGGGGCCACCCCGGCCGCCCCGCCGACCGGCTGGTCCCCGACCCCGGCCGAGCCCGCCCCGGGGCGGCCGTCGGGAGCGGCCACTCCCCCGACCAACGGGATCGCCCCCGGCGAGCCCGACCCGGCCGGCAACGGCAAGCCCAACCCCGGGGGGCGCCCGCCGATCGGCTACCGGGTGGACGGCAACAAACTGACCGTCTACTTCTTCGGCGGGGTCTGCACCAAGTACGCGCTGAAGGCGGACGAGTCCCAGCAGGGCCAGGTCGGCGTCCAGGTCGTGCCGGGCCCGCCGGCCGTCCAGCCGGGGCAGGTCTGCACCGCGCTGGCCAAGCGGCAGTCCGTCTCCGCCGACCTGCGGTCGCCACTGGCCGGGCGGACGGTGGTCGACCGGTCGAGCAACCAGGACGTCCCGCTGGAGGGCGACTCGCACATGGGCCCCGACCCGGTGACCCCGGACGGCCCGGCGCGGTAGCGGGCCGACCACTGCGGGCCGGAACGCGAAGAGGCGGCCCCGGGAAGGATCCCGGGGCCGCCTCGGCGTTCGAGGCCCGCTTCAGGCTTAGCTGAAGGAGTCGCCGCAGGCGCAGGAGCCGGTGGCGTTCGGGTTGTCGATGGTGAAGCCCTGCTTCTCGATGGTGTCGACGAAGTCGACGGTGGCGCCGCCCAGGTACGGGGCGCTCATGCGGTCGGTGACGACCTTGACGCCGTCGAAGTCCTTGAGCACGTCGCCGTCGAGCGAGCGCTCGTCGAAGAACAGCTGGTAACGCAGGCCGGAGCAGCCACCGGGCTGGACGGCGACGCGCAGCGCGAGGTCCTCGCGGCCTTCCTGCTCCAGCAGGGCCTTGACCTTTGCCGCGGCGGCATCGGTGAGGAGGATGCCACTCTCGACAGTGGTCTCGTCCTGGACGGTCATCTGCTTTCTCCCGGTCTTGACGACGGTCTACCGCCAGTGCCAACCAACGACCACCCGGTTTCATTTCCCGGACGGCGACGGATTTCTGCGGCTTGTTCGACGGCTGGTTTTCCGTGGACCGGATGTGTCACCCGGGCCCGTACGCTCCCCATGCTCGCACAACCGGGGAGGACGGGGCACCGCCCGCGTCATGGATCCGGGTGAACGGACCCCGCGGCCGCCCCTCGGACGCCAGGATGGGCGGCATGATCCTTCGCCAGGTCAGGGACACCGCAGCGGACGCGGAGGTCGTCCGGGAACTGTCCTTCGCCGCGTTCGCCGCCCCGTCCGACGACCCCGCGCAGGCGCCCGCACCGGCGCCGCTGCAGCTGGCCCGGACCAGACACCTGGCGCGCACCGACGCCGGGGGCTGCTGGCTGGCGGAGAGCGGCGGGCAGGCGGTCGGGGTGGTGCTGTCGATGCGCCGGGAGGGGTTGTGGATGCCCTCGCTGTTCGCCGTCCGGCCGTCCGCGCAGAACCAGGGGGTCGGGCGGTTGCTGTTCGAACGGGCTCTGGCGCATGCCCGGGGCTGCCTGCGCGGGATGGTCTGCGCCGGCGGTTCCCCGGCGGCGGCCCGCCGTTACCGGCTGGCCGGGTTCACCCTGCACCCGGCGATGCGGCTGACCGGGCGGGTGGACCGGGAGGGGCTGATCGACCCGGGCGACATACCGGTGCACCGCGGCAACCTCACCCACCTGCACCTGCTGGACTCGGTGGACCGCTGGCTGCGCGGGTCGGCGCACGGCCCGGACCACGAGCTGATGCTCGGGCACTTCGAGGAGCTGCTGGTCGCCGACGCGCTGGCCGGCAGCGGCTACTGCTACCGGGACGGCGGCGTGGTGCGGCTGCTGGCGGCCACCAGCAAGCGGATCGCCGCCCGGCTGCTGCGCGAGGCACTGGCCCGGGTGCCGGACGGCGTCGAGGCGCGGGTGGAGTACCTGACCGCCGAGCAGGAGTGGGCGCTGGACGTCGGGCTGGAGGTCGGGCTGACGCCGGAGACCGCCGGTTTCGTCGGGGTGCGCGGGATGCGGCCGCCGACGCCGTACCTGCCGAGCGGGGCGTTCCTCTAGACCGGGACGCGGGTACGGCCCCACCGGCGGGCCGGCGGGCCGGCGGGGCCGTACGGGCGGACGGCGGGCCCTGATCAGGCCATGGTGTCCAGGATCTCCCTGACCATCTCCATGGTCGTGCCCGGGTGCAGGAAGGCGAAGCGGGCGACCGTCTCGCCGTCCCAGCCGGTCGGGGTGACGAAGCCGATCTGGTCCGCGAGCAGCTGCTGCGACCAGCGGTAGTAGTCGTCGTTGGTCCAGCCGGTGCGCTTGAAGCAGACGGCGGAGAGCTGCGGGTCGAACAGCAGCTCCAGGTAGTCGGTGTCGCGGATCAGCTGGGCGGTGTCCCGGGCCAGCTGGAGGCCGGTCTCGATGGCGTCGGTGTAGGCCTGGACGCCGTGGACGGCCAGCGAGAACCAGAGCGGCAGGCCGCGGGCGCGCCGGGTCAGGTGGTAGGCGTAGTCGGTGGGGTTCCACTCGTCGCCCTCGGTGTGCAGGACGTCCAGGTAGGAGGCGTCCTGGGTGTGCACGGCGCGGGCGAGCTGCGGGTTGCGGTAGATCAGCGCGGCGCAGTCGAAGGGGGCGAACAGCCACTTGTGCGGGTCGACCACGAAGGAGTCGGCGTGCTCGATGCCGTTGTAGCGCTCGCGCACCGAGGGGGCGAACAGGCCGGCGCCCCCGTAGGCGCCGTCCACGTGGAACCACAGGTCGCGCTCGCGGGCCACCTCGGCCAGGCCGGCCAGGTCGTCGACGATGCCCTCGTTGGTGGTGCCGGCGGTGCCGACGACGGCGATCACCGTCCCGGGGTCGGGATCGGCGGCCAGGGCGGCGCGCAGCGCCTCGCCGGTGAACCGGCGGTTCACGGTCGGGACCTTGAAGGCCTCGACGCCGATGATGTTGAAGGTGTTCTTGACCGAGGAGTGCACCTGGTCGGCGACGGCTATCCGCAGCCGGGCCTCCGGGCCGACGCCGAGCTTGCGGCGCGCGGTGTCGCGGGCGACCACCAGGGCGGACAGGTTGCCCGCCGAGCCGCCGGAGACGAAGCAGCCGCCGGCCGAGGCGGGCAGTCCGGCCCGGTCGGCGATCAGCCGCAGCACCTGGTTCTCGGCGGCGATGGCGCCGGCCGCCTCCAGCCAGGAGATGCCCTGCAGCGAGGCGCAGGAGACGACCATGTCGAACAGCAGTGCGGCCTTGGTCGGGGCGCACGGGATGAAGGACAGGTAGCGGGGGCTGTCGGCGGAGATGACCGCGCGGGACAGCTCGTGGTCGTACAGCTTGAGCACGTCGGCCGCGTCGTTGCCGTCCTGGTTGAGCAGGCCGGCCAGCTGGACGCGCAGGTGCTCGCCGTCGCCGGGGTGGTCGAGGGGGACGGGGTCGTACTGCAGCCGCTCCCGCATGTAGTCGAAAACCAGGTCGACCAGTTCGTTGTCGGGCCGGTGCATGCGGTCGGGTGCTGCGGACACGGCTGTCCCTCTCGGCTGTGGGTGTCGGGGGGATCCGGTCGGCGGGACGCCTCACCACGTTGACCGGACGTGATCAGCGTAGGCAGCGCGGGCGCTTCGCCGCGCGTCGGAACGCGGCTGGTCAGGCAGGTTTCGGGCGTCTTCGGACGGGTCCGCGCAGGATTCCTGCGTGCCCCTCGCGGGCTCAGCCGATCAGCTGGGAGAGGACCACCGAGGAGCGGCTGCGCTGGACGCCGGGCTCGCGCCGGATGCGCTCGATGACGGCCTCCAGGTGGCGCGTGTCGGCGGCCCGCAGGTGCACCAGCGCGTCCGGGTCCCCGGTGACCGTCCAGGCGGCGACCACCTCGGGGAACTGGCGCAGGCTGGCCAGGATCTCCTCGGGGGCGGTGCGTTCGCGGCAGTAGACCTCGACGAAGGCCTCGGTCTGCCAGCCGAGCACGGCCGGGTCGAGCACCACGGTGAAGCCCCGCACCACGCCGCGCGCCCGGAGCCGGTCGATCCGGCGGCGCACGGCGGTGGCGGAGAGGTTCACCTGGAGACCGATCTCGGCGTAGGAGGCGCGGCCGTCGCTGCCGAGGCGGGCGAGGAGCTGTCGGTCGGTCTCGTCCAGGTCCGCCCCGGTCACCTCGGGTGCTCGGCTGCTGGTCATCGGTGCGGGGCTCCACGGGTCGTGCGGTGGCGGTGAGGGGGCGTTCCGGGCGGTGGGGCGGTGCTGTCGCGGCCGCTGCCGCCGTTGCCGGTTGCCGTGGCCGGTTGCCATTGCCGAAACGGTTCGCCACCCATTCTGGCGGATGACCCGAACGAATCCACCGCCGACGGATGACCGGCGGGCGGCCATCAGTCCACGAGCAGCACGATCTTCCCCCGGGTGCGGCCCTCGGCGCTGAGGGCCTGGGCGGAGGCCGCCTGGGCCAGCGGGAAGGTGGAGGCGACGGTGACGGTGAGCCGGCCGTCGTCGGCGAGCGCGGCGAGCTCCGCGAGGCCCGCCGCGTCCGGGCGGACCCAGACGTAGTGGCCGCCGAGGGCCTTGACCCCGAAGTCGGTGATCGAGGCGATCCGGGCCGGGTCGGCCACCAGGCCCGCCGAGACCCGGACGGCGCCGCGGCCGACCAGGTCCAGCGCGGCGTCCACGCCCGCCGGAGCGAGTTCGCGCACCCGTTCGGCCAGGCCCTCGCCGTACGTGACCGGTTCGGCGCCGAGGCCGCGCAGGTAGTTGTGGTTGCGCTCGCCCGCGGTGCCGATCACCCGGGCGCCGCGGGCCCGGGCGATCTGGACGGCCAGGTGGCCGACCCCGCCGGCCGCGGCGTGCACCAGCAGGGTCTCCCCCTCGGCGAGCCGCAGCGCGTTCAGGCTCTGCAGCGCGGTGAGCCCGGCCAGCGGCAGGCCGCCGGACTGCGCCCAGTCCAGCGCGGCGGGCCGGCGGGCCAGGGTGCGGACCGGGGCGGAGACCAGTTCGGCGTAGGTACCGTGCTCGACGGCGTCCTTGCGGACGTAGCCGTACACCTCGTCGCCGGGGGCGAACTCCGTCACGCCGCCGCCGACCGCGCGGACCACGCCCGCCACGTCCCAGCCCATGACCAGTGGGAAGTGCACGTCCAGCAGGCCGTCCAGGGCGCCGTCCCGGACCTTCCAGTCCACCGGGTTCACCCCGGCCGCCCGGACCTGCACCAGGACGGAGTCGGGCCCGACCTTGGGGTCGGGCAGATCGGTGTACTCGACCACCTCGGGGCCGCCGTAGCGGTTGATCGCGATTGCTTTCATGGGCTCAGCCATACCCGGAGGCTTCGAAGTATCGATTCGGCCACGGCCGGACTGCCCCAAATCGGCTATCCGCCTCCGCCGTGGGCCCGATCCGACGAGCGGTTCTCGTCACATCGACAGGATGGCCATCGTCACTCTGACGCTAACCGGTTAGAATAGATAGTGTCAGATAGACGAAAAGGCCCCACCGCTCGGTCGGCCGCACAGAAGGGCACCCGCCCGTGACCACCACCATCACCGAGACCTACGGCGTCGACCCCACTCCGACGCCGCTCGCTCTGCTGCTGCTCGGCCGAGAGGCCGACCCGAACAGCGAGCGCGGCGTCGAGTGTCCCGGCGACCTCCCGCCGGCCTCCGATCCGGACCTCGTCGAGCGCGCCCGCGCGGCCAAGGCCGCCCTCGGCGACCGCGTCTTCATCCTCGGCCACCACTACCAGCGCGACGAGGTCATCGAGTTCGCCGACGTCACCGGCGACTCCTTCAAGCTCGCCCGCGACGCCGCGGCCCGCCCGGAGGCCGAGTTCATCGTCTTCTGCGGCGTGCACTTCATGGCCGAGTCGGCGGACATCCTCACCAGCGACCGCCAGCAGGTCGTCCTGCCCGACCTCGCGGCCGGCTGCTCGATGGCCGACATGGCCACCGCCGAGCAGGTCGCCGAGTGCTGGGACGTGCTGACCGACGCCGGCATAGCCGACGTGACCGTCCCGGTCTCGTACATGAACTCCTCCGCCGACATCAAGGCCTTCACCGGCAAGCACGGCGGCACCATCTGCACCTCCTCCAACGCCCAGCGCGCCCTGGAGTGGGCCTTCGAGCAGGGCCAGAAGGTGCTCTTCCTGCCCGACCAGCACCTCGGCCGCAACACCGCGGTGCGGGACATGGGCCTCTCGCTGGACGACTGCGTCCTGTACAACCCGCACAAGCCGAACGGCGGCCTGACCGCCGAGCAGCTGCGGGACGCCAAGATGATCCTCTGGCGCGGCCACTGCTCGGTGCACGGCCGGTTCAGCCTGGACTCGGTGAACGACGTCCGCGAGCGGATCCCCGGCGTGACCGTCCTGGTGCACCCCGAGTGCAAGCACGAGGTCGTCAGCGCCGCCGACATGGTCGGCTCGACCGAGTACATCATCAAGGCCCTGGACGCCGCCGAGCCCGGCTCCAAGTGGGCCATCGGCACCGAGTTGAACCTGGTCCGCCGCCTGGCCAAGGCGCACCCGGACAAGGAGATCGTCTTCCTGGACCGCGCGGTCTGCTTCTGCTCGACCATGAACCGGATCGACCTGCCGCACCTGGTCTGGGCACTGGAGTCGCTGGTCGAGGGCCGGGTGCCGAACGTGATCAGCGTCGACCCGGAGACCGAGAAGTACGCCAAGGCCGCGCTCGACCGGATGCTGGCGCTGCCGTAGCCCGAAGCGCTCGCCTCCGGGGCGCCCCGGAGGCGAGCGGGCGAATCCCGCCCCGAGCCGAAGGGGCGCGCCGGTACCGAAAGGGAGAGCGCGAGGGAGCGACGCAGGAGCGAGGGAGCGCCGACCGTCGGCACCGGGTCCGAGTGCCCCGGAGGCGAGCGGGCGAATCCCGCCCCGAGCCGAAGGGGCGCGCCGGTACCGAAAGGGAGAGCGCGAGGGAGCGACGCAGGAGCGAGGGAG
>NZ_JBHXEG010000047.1:0-67782 GCF_042724935.1 Kitasatospora sp. NPDC127060 | reverse complement strand
CGGTGCGGGGGCGGGCCGCCGTCGGCATGTCGTACGGGCGTCAGCCGGTGGTGAGCACCAGCTTGTGCTTGGCGGCCTTCTCGACCGCGTCCGGGGTGAACGCCCAGGTCAGCAGCTTGCCCTTGAGCCAGAGGTCGGTCTGGTCGTTGTAGTTCTGGTGGAAGGCGTGGCCGGAGGCGCCGCCGACGTTGACCCAGCGCGAGGAGTCCAGGTCGTTCAGGTCGACCACCATCCGCATCGACGGGATCCAGTCCACCTGGTAGCCGGCCGCCGCGTTCCAGCCCGCCGCGTCGACCGCCGCCGAGCCGCCGGAGAGGCGGTAGGGGCCGCGGTTGAGCAGCTTGTGGACGACGCCGGAGGCGATCGAGGAGTTGTCGGTGCCCATGGTCTGCTCGCGCAGCTCCAGCTTGTGCAGGCGGCCCCAGCTCCAGGTGGAGATGTCCTTGCCGAGCAGCGAGGTCAGGTCCTGGCGGGCGTTCTTCATGGCCTCCTTGAGGAGGTTGTCCAGGCCCTTCTGCTCCTTGTGCTGGGAGTCGATGTACGTCCACCACGAGCTGTCGGGCTTGTCCAGCTGGGCGCGCACCACCTCGGTCCAGCGGTCGCCGCCGTCCGGCTGGGCCTTGCCCGGGTCGCGGGTGCCGCACTCGGTGACGATCTTGCTGGAGCTGTCCGGCTTGGTCGGGTCGTCCTGCTGGCGGACCAGCAGGCAGTTGTCCTTGGCGCGGATGTCGGCCGGGAACTTCTGCCCGAAGGCGAGGCTCAGCAGGTTGCGCCAGACGCCGTTGTAGTAGGCGGCGGCGGCCGAGTCGGCGTCCTGGTGGAAGTTCCAGTCCTTCAGCAGGTCCTGGGCCTCGCGCACGTACGGGTCGTCGATCTGCTGCTTGAGCAGCAGCGGGACCAGCGTCTTGGCCATGATGCTGGTGTTGTCCAGCTGCAGGGTCTGCATGTCGTCCGGCGAGATCTTGCCGTTGTTCTTGAGTAGGCCCTCGATCTGGTCGGTGATCTCCTTGGCCCGGGTGCCGTACTCCCAGTCCTTGGTGAGGGTGTACTTGTAGCCCGGGTCCACCACGGCCTGGTTGGCGGTGACGATGTAGCCGACGGCCGGGTTGAAGCTGTACGGCAGGGCGGTGAAGGGGACCGGATCCGGCTTCCACTGGTAGGAGGAGTCCCAACCCGGGGCCGGCATGGAGCCGTCGCCCTTGCCGCGCACCGGGATGGCGCCCGGGGCCTGGTAGCCGATGTTCTTGGCGTCGGCGTAGATCAGGTTCTGCGCGGGGACGGCGAAGTCCTTGGCGGCGGCGCGGAACTCGTCCCAGTTGCGGGCCTTGTCCAGCTCGAAGACGGCGTCCATGGTCTTGCCCGGGCTGAGCGCCGTCCACTGCAGGGCGACGCCGTAGCCGCCGGTGCCGCGGTCCGGTGCGGAGCTGCCGTTGGGGGCGTACTTGCCGACGTTCTGCTGCTCGGTGCTCACGTCGGAGATGAGCGGCGCGCCGGTCCGGGTGGTGCGGACGGTGATGGTGCGGTCCTCGCCGCCGGCGACCTTGATGGTCTCCTTGCGGAGGTCGAACTTCTCGTCCTTGCCGTCGACCTGGTAGGTCTCCGGGCCGGTGACCTTCTCCAGGTAGAGGTCGGTCACGTCGGCGCCCAGGTTGGTGAAGCCCCAGGCGATGTCCTTGTTGTGGCCGATCACCACGCCGGGCATGCCGGCGAAGGTGAAGCCGGAGACGTCGAACTGGCAGGCCGAGGAGACGGTCCGGCAGTGCAGGCCCATCTGGTACCAGACCGAGGGCAGGCCGGGGCCGAGGTGCGGGTCGTTGGCCAGCAGCGGCTTGCCGGTGGTGGTGTGCGAGCCGGCGACCACCCAGGAGTTGGAACCGATGCCCTGGCCGGGGCGGCCGAGCAGCTGCGGCATCGCGTCGATCCGGTCGGTGAGGCCCTGCATCAGCGCCTTGGTGGTGGCCGCGCCCTGGGTGGTGCCGCCGCCGGGGGCCGTACCGGGCTGGGCGGAGCCGTCCGCCGGGCGGTAGGTGTCACCGCTGACGGTGCCGGTCTTCACGATCGTGCCGTTGCGCGAGTACGGGTAGTCCGGGTACAGCTCGGCGATCTTGTCCGGGCCGAAGTCCTGGGCCAGCAGCGAGCGGTCGATCTCCTCCTGGAGGTTCCCGGAGAGGTTCCAGGCCATCGCCTTGAGCCAGGCCACCGAGTCGACCGGGGTCCACTGCTCGGGCTGGTAGCCGCTGTTGACGGCGCCGAGCAGGGCGTACTCCAGCGAGGCCTTCTCGCCGCCGGGGTGCTCGCCGAGCCAGGCGTTCACGCCGTCCGAGTAGGCCTGGAGGTACTTCTTGGCCTCCGGTGAGAGCTTGGTGTCGTACTCCTTCTGCGCCACCTGGCGCCAGCCCATGGTGCGGATGAAGGAGTCGGTGTCGACCTGGCCGTCGCCGAACATCTCGGACAGCCGGCCCGCGGTGATGTGCCGTCGGACGTCCATCTCCCAGAACCGGTCCTGCGCCTGGACGTAGCCCTGGGCGCGGAACAGGTCCTCGGGGGTGTCCGCGTACAGCTGCGGGATGCCGTTGGCGTCCCGCTTGACGTCCACCGGCGCGCTCAGGCCCGCCACCTTGACCGTGCCGTCGACCTCCGGGAAGGAGGCACGGACCGCGGTGACCCCGCGGTAGCCGCCGTAGCCGACGCCGGCCACCAGCAGCACGACCAGCACGATCACGATCAGACGGGCGCGCCGGAACTTCTTCGAGCGGGGCATCTGGGTCCTTGCGGTCCTGACTTCGGGGCGGGCGGGCGTGTCCGGGGCCTGGGGCCGGGACAGGGCACCACATTAGGCCGAGTCGGCGGAGGGCTGTGAACGGGGGACCGAGCTGGAGCCGAGCCGGAGCCGATCAGGAGCCGATCAGGAGCCGATCAGGAGCCGAGCCGGGAGACAAGCTAAAGGTATGGCAAAATGTTAGACTGAGTAACGATCCGCAACAGGAGCATTGACGACTTCTTAGCGGTCCGGTGCCCGACAGCACCCGCCCCGTACCAACGGACCACCTTCAGCACCACCTGACACCCCGCCCGCCCATGCCTGCCCGAGGTGCCACTGCGTGAACGTCGCCCATCTGAACCAGCTCCTGCTCGAAGCCTCCGTGATCCTGCTCTTCGCGGTGGTCGCCGTCCGGTTCTCGACCCGATCAGGACTGCCCAGTCTGCTGATCTACCTCGGGATCGGCGTGGCACTGGGCCAGAACGGGATCGGCGTCACCTTCAACAACGCCGAACTGACCCAGGTGCTCGGCTACGCGGCACTCGTGGTGATCCTGGCCGAGGGTGGCCTCAAGACCAGCTGGCGCGAGGTCAGGCCGGCGATGCCGGCCGCCACCGTGCTGGCCACCGTCGGCGTCGGGGTCAGCGTCTTCGTCACCGCGGCCGGCGCGCACTGGCTGGTCGGCCTGGACTGGCGGACCTCGCTGCTGCTCGGCGCGATCGTCTCCTCCACCGACGCGGCGGCCGTCTTCTCGGTGCTGCGGATGGTCCCGCTGCCGCACCGGCTCACCGGCCTGCTGGAGGCCGAGTCCGGCTTCAACGACGCCCCCGTGGTCATCCTGGTCGTCGCCTTCGCCTCGGCCGGCGAACTGGACTCCTGGTACGTGCTGCTCGGCACGATCGCCGCGGAGCTGGCGATCGGCGCGGCGGTCGGCCTGGCCGTCGGCAAGCTCGGCGCCTACGCGGTCAAGCACGTCGCGCTGCCCTCCTCGGGCCTCTACCCGATCGCCGTGGTGGCGCTCACCGTGCTCGCCTACGCCGGCGGCTCACTGCTGCACGGCTCCGGCTTCCTCGCCGTCTACATCAGCGCGGTGATCCTCGGGAACTCCAAGCTCCCGCACGGACCGGCGGTGCGCGGCTTCGCCGACGGACTGGCCTGGATCGGGCAGATCGGCATGTTCGTGCTGCTCGGCCTGCTGGCCGCGCCCGAGAGCATGGGCGACGCGGTGGTCCCCGCGCTGGTGATAGGCGGGGTACTGGTCTTCCTGGCCCGGCCGCTGTCCGTGGTGCTCACCCTGACCCCGTTCAAGGTGCCCGCCCGCGAACAGGCGCTGCTGAGCTGGGCCGGGCTGCGCGGGGCGGTGCCCATCGTGCTGGCCACCATCCCGGTGGTCTCCGGCGCGCACAAGGCCGAGGACGTGTTCAACATCGTCTTCATCCTGGTCGTCGTCTTCACCCTGCTCCAGGGCCCGACCCTGCCCTGGATGGCCAAGCGGCTGCGGATCGGCGAGGGCGCGATGGGAAAGGACCTCGACATCGAGTCCGCGCCACTGGAGAAGCTGCACGGCCACCTGCTGTCGGTCGCGCTCTCGCCGACCTCGCGGATGTCCGGCGTGGAGATCAGCGAGCTGCGGCTGCCCAAGGGGGCGGCGGTCACCCTGGTCGTGCGGGAGGGGAACTCCTTCGTGCCGGACAAGACGACGATGCTGCGCGGCGGGGACGAGCTGCTGGTGGTCACCACCGACGAGGTCGGCGAGGCGGCCGAGCGGCGGCTGCGGGCCGTGGACAAGGGCGGCAAGCTGGCGGGGTGGCTCAACGGGGCGGGGTGACTGAACGGGCCGGGTGACTGAACGGGCCGGGCGACTGAACGGGCGGGGTGACCGAACGGGCGGGGAGCGCCTGGTAACGGGGGCGGTCGCGGCTCGGACGGCCCGTGTGATCTTGCGGGCCGGGCGCTCGGGGCGCTCGGGGCGCTCCATGCGCTCCGAGTGACCAGCGAGGCCCGCGCGGTCGGCGTGATCTGGGTGGCCTGGCGTTATCTACGCGCGTAACTGTATGCTGGTTCGACTACGCCGTATAACTACCGTTAGACCACCCCAGCATCTGCCTGACGCAGAGTTGGCGCGACCGCTCGGCGGCCGCGGTCCGGCACCGGCCCACCAGGCCCGGCCGACCCGGTATCTACCCCGGTCGACGCGCGAGAGGACGACTCTCGGCGCCGTCGGGGCCACCCCATGCCCTGCCGCGCTACCAGGCAGCAGGAAGGACCGACCGTGACGGCCCGCCGAACGGTCGAGATCGCCGCGGACTCCGCTCCGGAGACCACTCCGGACTTCGCTCCGGACACCGCGCGCAGCACTGTCGACACCGCCGCCGAGGCGCCCGCCAGGGTCGGGTACGGGGAGCTGCTGCGCACGCCCGGCGCCTGGACGTTCCTGTCCCCCGCCCTCGTCGCGCGACTGCCCTACGCGATGCTCAGCATGGGCATCCTGCTGCTCGTCACCCAGACCACCGGCTCGTACGGCACCGCCGGCACGGCCGTCGCGGTCGCCGCCGTCGCCCAGGCCCTGATCGGGCCGCAGACCGGTCGGCTGGCCGACCGGTACGGCCAGGCCGCAGTGCTGGTCCCGACGGTGCTGGTGCACGCGGTCTCGGTCGGCCTGCTGATCGCGCTGGCGCTCGGCCACGCGCCGGCCTGGAGCGTCTACCTGGCCGCTGTCCCGGCCGGGGCGAGCGTGCCGCAGATCGGCGCGATGGTCCGGGCCCGCTGGGTCTCCACGTTCACCGGGGAGGGCGCCTCGCCCGCCGCCGGCGCCAAGGTGAGCACCGCCTTCGCCTTCGAGTCCGTGACGGACGAGTTCACCTTCGTGGTCGGCCCGATCCTGGCAGCCAACATCGCCGCCTTCGCCAGCCCGGCGGTCGCGCTGGTCGTCGAGGCCTCGCTGACCCTGGTCGGCGGTCTCGCCTTCGCGGCCCAGCGGCGCAGCGCCCCGGCCCGGATCCTCCCGCAGCCCGGCGTGCGGCGCGCCTCGGCGCTGGCCTCGCCCGGCGTCCGACTGCTGGTCGGAGCCTTCCTCGGGGTCGGCGCGGTGTTCGGCGGCATGCAGGTGTCGGTCAACGCCTTCGCCGACTCGGTGGGGCAGCACGACTCCGGCGGCACGGTGTACGGGATCTTCGCGGGCGGCTCGATGCTGGCCGGCGTGCTGTACGGCGTGATCGCCTGGCGGCGGCCGGTGCAGCAGCGGATGGCCATGAGCTACACGATGCTGGTGCTGGGCTGCTCGGTGCTGTGGGCGATGCCCAACCTGGTCGCCCTGACGGTCGCCGGGCTGGTCTGCGGCCTGGCCATCGCCCCGACCCTGATCAGCGGCTACACCCTGGTCGAGACCCTGGTCGCGGACGGCGCCAAGACCGAGGCCTTCACCTGGCTGACCGGTGCGATCGGGCTGGGACTGGCGTTCGGCTCGATGGCGGCGGGCAAGCTGCTCGACGGCCACGGGCCCTCGGTCGGCTTCCTGGTGCCGGCCGTCGGCGCCGGCCTGGGGCTGATCGCGCTGCTGTCGATGCGGCACCTGCTGGTGGCCCCGGGCGGGCCGGGCCGGGTGGTGGCCTCGTCGGCCGAGCGCGGCAACGCGGCGCAGCTGGTCGGCGCGGCCAAGGGCTGAACGCGCGGTGGGCGGTGACGCGGTACCGGCTCATCTCACACCGGATTCGCTGGACTGATCCAACGGAATACCGCATCATTGACCATCGTTAGCACTCATCAGGCGAGAGTGCCAGGAGGAAGACAAGTGCCCACGTACCAGTACCAGTGCACCGAGTGCGGCAGCGGCCTGGAGGCGGTGCAGAAGTTCACCGACGAGGCGCTGACCACGTGCCCCGACTGCCAGGGACGGCTCCGCAAGGTCTTCTCGGCCGTGGGCGTCGTGTTCAAGGGCTCGGGCTTCTACCGGACCGACAGCCGCTCGTCCTCCAGCAGCTCGGTGGGCGCGGGTTCGTCCACCGGCTCCTCGACGTCGTCGACCTCGTCGTCGACCTCGGGTTCGGGCTCGGGCTCGTCCGGTTCGTCGAGCTCTTCCAGCTCGTCCAGCTCGTCGAGCAGCCCGGCTCCGGCCGCCAGCTGACCTCGGTCTCACGAGAAGGCCCGTCGGCCCCGCTTCGCGCGGGGGCGGCGGGCCTTTTCGCGCACCCTCGTCAACCTTCGTGGGTTGGATTAGCTCGTGTGAGTGTACGAAGTTATCCACAGGGGCGGGTTTTCCACAGGCTGTGGGAATCGATTTCCCAGCCGTGGCGGGAACGCGCAGGGTAGGGGTCACCGAGCAAGACCCGACCGAGTCCGGAGGCCCTCCCCATGACGACCACGAGCCTGTCCTTCTCCCTGCCCCTGCCCGCGCCCTCCGTGCCGCCCCGGCGGGAGGTGCCGAGCTTCCCGCCGATCCGGCGCGGCTGCGGCGGCTGGTACCGCTGGCGCCGGGCCGTCCGACGGCTGGGCGGGGTGCCCGCGCTGGTGCTGCTCGCGGTCGCCGCTGCGCTCGCCTCCGGGCCCCTGCAGGCCGGACTGCCGCCGCCCTCGGGGGCCACGGTGGGCCGTACGGGTTGTCAATCCGGGCTCCCGGAAGATCACCCGTAACCCCGGAACGACTTCGTCGTTCGAGGCGGCATGAAAGGCTTCAAGGAATTCCTGCTGCGTGGAAATGTCGTCGAACTCGCCGTCGCCGTGGTCATCGGTGCGGCCTTCACCAACATCGTCAACGCCTTCGTCAAAGGCGTGATCAATCCGATCGTCGGCGTGTTCGGGACGAAGGACCTGGCGTCCTACAGTTCCTGCCTCAAGGGGCCCTGCGAGGTGAGCGCCACCGGAGAGGTCACGTCCGGAATCCTCATCCTGTGGGGGACGGTGCTCAGCGCCGCCCTGCAGTTCCTGATCACCGCCGCCGTCGTCTACTTCGTCCTGATCGTGCCGATGAACCGGATGGCGGCCAGGCGCAAGAGCGTCGCCGAGGTGGCGGCCGAGGCCGAGGCCAAGGAGGTCCAACTGCTGACCGAGATCCGCGACGCGCTGGTCACGGCGCGTTAGAACACGTCTTCAGTCCCCGTGGTGCGGCGGGCGCTGGCTCAGGTACCAGTCCAGCCCCCGCCCACCACTCTCTCCAGCACCCGGGCGGTCGCCCCAGCCGGCGTCGGTGTCGTCCCGGGACTGCTGGTCCAGCGGGTCGCGGAAGACGAGCCGGGCCTTGGCGGGGGCGGGCGTGGAGGCAGGGGTGGAGGTGGAGGGAGGGGAGGAGGGGGAGGGGGAGGGAGGGGCGGGGGTGCCCCGCTCGCCCCGCGCCCCGTCCCGGCCCTGTTCGCGCCCCGGTTTCTGTGCTTGCTCTTGTTCCTGCTCGCTCACCTTGTCCACTCCCCTACTCGCGGTCCGACCTGTCCTTTCAGCCTAGAAGCCTTGCGAGGCTCCCGATGACATGCGCCGGCCCGGGTGCGGAGCGCTCCGCACCCGGGCCCGGGCGGTCGACCTCGGCCGTCGGTCGTCAGGCGGCTTCGAAGCCCGCGTGGTCCGCGATCTTCTTCAGTTCGGCCAGCGCGTGCTTCTCGATCTGCCGGATCCGCTCGCGGGTGAGCCCGTGCTGCTTGCCCACCTCGGTGAGGGTGCGTTCGCGGCCGTCCTCCATCCCGTAGCGGGAGCGGATGATCGAGGCGGTGCGGTCGTCCAGCCGCCCGATCAGGCCGTCCAGCTCCTCGCGGCGAAGCATGACCATCACGGCGTCCTCGGGGGACGTCGCCCCGGTGTCCTCCACCAGGTCGCCGAACTGGGTCTCGCCCTCGTCGTCGACGGACATGTTGAGGCTGACCGGGTCGCGCGCCCAGTCCAGCACATCCTTGATCCGGGCCTCGGTGGTGTCCAGCTCGGCCGCGATCTCGGCCGGCTCGGCCTCCCGGCCCAGCTCCTTGGACTTCTCCCGCTGCACCCGGCGGATCCGGCCCAGCTCCTCGACCAGGTGCACGGGGAGCCGGATGGTGCGGGACTGATCGGCGATCGAGCGGGTGATCGCCTGGCGGATCCACCAGGTCGCGTAGGTGGAGAACTTGAAGCCCTTGGCGTAGTCGAACTTCTCGACCGCGCGCACCAGACCCGCGTTCCCCTCCTGGATGAGGTCCAGCAGGGGCAGGCCACTGCGCGGGTAGCGCCGGGCGACCGCCACCACCAGGCGGAGGTTCGAGCGGATGAAGACGTCCTTGGCGCGCTCGGCGTCGGCGGCTATCGCCTCCAGCTCCTCATGGGTGACGCCGTCGGGGAGTCGACCGTCGGGGCGTTCGCTCTCGTCCAGCAGGTGCTGGGCGTACACACCGGCCTCGATCCGCAGCGAGAGCTCGACCTCCTCGGCGGCATCGAGCAGGGGCGTCCTGGCGATCTCGTCGAGGTACATACCGACCAGGTCGCGGTCGGCCTCAAGGTTGGTCGGGCGGGCCGCGCGAGTCCGGTCGGCCCTGTCTCGAACGACGGCACGGGTGGCCATGCTTTCTCCCTTTGACTGGTGTTGCCGAGGTCTGCTGCCTGCCCCCCAGGAGGGCAAGAAGTGCGGGCCCCTGGGGGCTCACACGTAACGATCCAACGAACAGATTCCGGACAACATTCCCAAGTCGTTCAGATTCTTCCTCGCGATGCAGTATCCTGCCGGTTTTCACTCCGGTCTTCGACAATCGGTGACCGATCGGGCACCTCTGGTGCTCGCGGACGACCGCTCCGAAAGCGGTTCTTCACCGTCCGCACACCCGATCGCCGCCCCCTGGTTGAACAGGCGGACGATCGCGGGCGTTCCCGTGCGCCCCCGATTCCCGCCCGCGCCCACCCCCCGGCGCACGCAGTCCCTCCGCACAAAAGATGCCGAATCGCTATCACTCCAGCTCCCGATCGGCACGGGACGCTGGGAAGGTGTCAGGCATGCACCTGACCAACAGCACGACTACCGTCACCGTGCGTCACCGTCGTCTCCTTCGGGACGTGTCGCTCGCGCTGGGCTGTGCCGCGCTGTTCGGCCTCCTGGCGATGCTGGTGACGGGCCACTGGCACCCCCTGCACGAGTTCGACCAGGACTGGATCGGCGGACTCCACAGCTACGCGAGGGAACACCGGATCTGGACCGCCGCGGTGCAGACCCTTTCCGACATCGGCGGACCCGTCACGATGCGTTCACTGCTCGGTCTCGCCGCCGCCTGGCTCTGGCTGATCGGCGCCCGGATGCTGGCCGGCTGGGTGGCCGCCCAGGCACTCGTCGGCTGGGGTGCCCAGTGGGCGCTCAAGCTGGCCGTCGACCGGCGGCGGCCCGCCTTCTCCGACCCGGTCTCACACGCCAGCGGCCCGGCCTTCCCCTCCGGGCATGCCATGGCCTCGGCGATCACCTGTGCCGTCCTGGTCGGCCTGATCTGGTACCGGGTCGACCGCCGCGGCCGGACCGCCGCCTGTTCGGTGGCCGCCGTCACCGTGCTGACCATCGGCTGGACCAGGACGGCCCTCGGGGTGCACTGGCCCAGCGACGTGGTGGCGGGCTGGCTCGCCGCCGGCGCCGTACTGGGCGTCGTGACCGCCGTGATCGAACTCTGGCGGCCGGGCGCGCTGGCCCGGGACGTCCGGCGGGTCAACTGGCGTACCAGGCCCAGGGTCCAGCGGGTCATCGTGCCGTCCGTCCGGGCGCCGCGGGCCGACGAGCCGCTGGAGGCCGCCGAGTTCGACGGTCGCGGCGCCGACGGACCTCGAGGGAACCGGAGTTGACGCCCCGGAACGGCATCACCAGGGCCAGCTACCGCTGGCCGGCGCTACCGCGAGCGGGACAGGGGATTCCGAGCTCCGTCAGGGGCCCCGGCCCGGTGCGGCCGGGCGATGTCCGGTGGGACGGGCGGGGTGGCACGTGGGGTGGCAGGAGGGCGGGAATGCCGCAGGCCCTCCGTCCCGAGTGGGTGGAGGGCCTGTGAGCTGCGGTTCTGTTGTGCCCCAGACAGGAATCGAACCTGCGACACCGGCTTTAGGAGAGCCGTGCTCTATCCCCTGAGCTACTGAGGCGTGGCCGGTCGGTGACCAGGCCGTTCACAGCGTACCGGATCGGGGGTCGGCCGGGGGTGGCGGTCCGGGTGCCTGACGGGAGGAGGGCGGAGGGGGAGCCGGGCGGGCCGGCTCCCCCTCCGGGGTTGCTGCGGGGAGGGGTCAGAGGAGGCGCAGCAGGCGGGACTGGATGGACGGCGGGTTGAGGTCGTTCTGGAGGGCGACCCGGACCTCGGTCTTGCCGTCGCCCGCGCCCACCCGCAGGGTGCCGACCTCCTTGCCGGCCTTCTCGTTGTGGCGCAGCGCGTACGGGTCCAGGGTGATCGTGCCGGTGACGCCGGGGAAGCCGGGCACCACGAGGTCGTTGGTCGCGACGACCGGGACCTTGCCGCCGAGCCCGTCGTCCACGCTGCCGACGACGTCGCCCTTCTTCACCAGGGTCTGGCCGGTCAGCCCGTTCTGCGCGGCCTGGATCTGCTTGCCGCTGACCTTGAGCACGGTGGGCAGGATGCCGTCGCCGGGGTTCGGGGAGGTGGCCTGCTGGCCCAGGGTGACGCCGAGGATCAGCCGCTTCACGCCGCCGATGTCCTTGTAGGCGGCCCACATCAGGCAGCCGCCCGCCGGGGTGCTGGAGCCGGTCTTGACGCCGATCACGCCGGTCTTCGGGTTGATCAGGTTGTTGGTGTTGGAGATCTTCGTGTTGTTGAAGTTGGTCTCCGGGGTGGCGACGATCTGCCGGAAGATGTCGTCCTGCATGACCTGCTCGGCCAGCTTCAGCTGGTCCTTCGCGGTGGACTTGGTGTCCGCGTTGAAGCCCGCCGGGTCGGCGTAGGTGGTGTTGGCCATCCCGAGCTTGGCCGCGGTGTCGTTCATCAGCTTGACGAACGCCTCCTCGGAGCCGGAGTGGTAGCGGGCGAGCAGCCGGGCCACGTTGTTGGCGGACGGCAGCATCAGCAGTTCCAGTGCCTGGTACTCGGTGAGCACCTGGCCCTCGGTGAGGGTCACCCGGGACTCGTCGCTGTTGCCGGACTCCTGCGCGGCCTGCTTGTCGACGACGATCTTCGGGCCGCTCTCCCCCTTTTTCAGCGGGAACTTCTGCAGCACCAGGTAGGCGTTCATCACCTTGGTGACGCTGGCGATCGAGGCCGGGGTCTCCTGGCCCGAGCTGCCGAGGTTGCCGACGCCGACCACCTCGGCGGCGGACTGGCCCTTGGCCGGCCAGGCGAGGTCGAGCTGGTCGCCGGCGAAGCTGAAGCTGCCCGGGGTCGTCATCCGCAGTTCCGGGTCCGGCAGCGGACGCAGCAGCTGGGCCACCACCACGGCACCGAGCACCACGGCCAGGAAGACCGTCCAGATGGTGACCCGCTTGAGCGCGCGCCGCAGCGGGGAGACCGGGCGGGCGTTGAGGGTGGCCAGCACCTCCATCGCCTCGGCCGTGTTCTCGGGCGAGGGCAGCGGCTGGGGCTCGGGCGTCGGCGGCTGGGTCGGCTGCTGCGGCTGCTGGGACGGCAGCGGCTCGGGCCGGGGCAGCGGTGCCGGCGCGGGCGGGGGCACGGGGCCCTGGACCGGCTTCGGGGCCGGCTCGGGCATCGGAGCGGGCTCCGGCGGCTCGGGCGCGGTGACGGCAGCCGGGGAGGCGGCCGGGGCGCGCAGCGACTCGGGCTTCTCCAACTTCTCGGCCCGGCCCGGTTCCTGGCCCGGTTGCCCGTTCTTGGTCAGGGGGACGGACGCGGACCCCGGCGCGGGCGCGGGCGTGGCGGGAGCGGCCTGCTCCGGCGCGTCGGCCTCCTCGGCCTCCTCGGCCTTGTCGGCGGTGCCGGACGTGGCGGTGTCGGCCGTGGCGGTGCCGGACGTGGCGGTGTCGGCCGTGGCGGTGTCGGCCGTGGCGGTGTCGGCCGTGGCGGTGTCGGGTGTGTCGGCCTTGTCGTCGACCTCCTCCCCTTCCTCCTCCGCGGCCTTCCCGACGGCCTTCCCGACGGCCTTCCGGGCGGTCTCGGCGGCGGGACCCGCCTTCACCGAAGCCGTCCGCATGGCGAGACGCGGGTCGGCGACGGGCGGCCGTTCGGCGGCCGGCTGCTTCTCCTTCTCCGCGACCTCGGGCGAGTCCTTCTTCTCCTCCGCCGGATCACCGGAACCACCGTCGTCGGCAGGCTTCAGCAGCTCCTCCGGCAGCCGCAGCGCGGTGGTCTTGTTGTCCACCGGAAGCCGCAGCATCGTCGTCCGGCTGTCCACATCCCGGACACGGAGCTGTACGGTCGAGCCGCCCTTGACACCCGCCTTCGGCGCGTCGGCAGAAGCGTCGACGGAGGCATCGGTGGAAGCGTCGGCGGGGGTCTCCGCGGAGGCTCCGGTCGACGCCTCGACAGTCGCCTCGACAGTCGCCTCGACAGCCGCATCGACAGCCGCATCGACAGCCGGCTCGGCCGACGACCCGGCGGGACTCGCCGCCTGGTTCTCCCCGGCGGCTGCGCCGGCTGACGCCCCGCCAGCCGCCGGACCCGTCCGTTCGCGTTCGCGCCCCTGCTCCCGCTCGCCGTCCCTCAGCACCCTGTCGGGGGACTCGCCCACGTATCCCAGCCTCCTCAACGCCCGGCGGGGCATCGGCAGACCCGATTTCGGGAAGCCGAAGCCCCGCCCCGTGTACCTGTACAGTCTCCGCCACCGACGGCCGTCCAGCCGCGCACACCCCGCCCGACCGGCGCATATTGCCGTCGCAAGGCCGCAACGTGGTCTGTTCATGGGTCAGACGCCGGGCCTGTGGCCGCCGGTTCCGCGCCTTCACCGCAAGGTCACGATTCGGAGGCGTACTCGACAAGCCCGTGTGAGAGGCGTCACCCTGTCTCTCATCCACGCGGGGAGGCTTGGATGGGCAAGAGCCGCAGAACTGTTCCCGAGGAACTCTTGCTGCTCGCTTTGGACCCGACCACGGGTACCACGGCGCAGCCGCAGACCCTCGACCTCGGACTCGCCGGGGCGCAGCTCGTCGAGCTGTCCCTGGCCGGACGGATCGTACCGGAGGGCGACCGGATCGCCGTCGTGCTCGCACGGCCGACCGGCGACCCGACCCTGGACCACGCACTGGAACTGCTGCGCCGACGCGGCAGTCCGGTCCGCGCGGCGCACTGGATCGGCGGGCCGCGGCTGGGCCTGCGGCAGACGTACCTGGCACACCTGGAACGCTGCGGCATGGTCACGGCCGTGCCGGGGCAGATGTGCGGGGTGCTGCCGACGACCCGGTACCAGGCGTCCGACGACTGCACCAACGCCGCGATCAAGCAGCGGCTGGACACCGCGATCCGCACCGGCGTGCCGCCGGACCCGCGGACGGCCGCGCTCGCCGCCCTGGCCCACTCGGTGGGGCTGGGCAAGCACCTGTACCCGGGCAACGAGGGCCGGTCCTCGCGGTCGCGGCTGCGCGATCTGATCCGGTACGACCCGCTGGGCGGGATGGTCGCGCACGCCGTGATGGACGTGCAGAACGGCCTGCCGACACAGCAGAACCGTTCTTCCCAGGATTCCGGGGCCGGTTCCGGTCGCTCCGGCGCCCGGGCGACGGGCCGGGCTCCGGGCGGACGGGTCTCCGCTCCCCGGGTCGGGGTGCGCTGAGCCCGACAGTCCGAACAGTGCGACAGCCTGAACAGTCCGACCGCTCCGGCCGGTCCGACCGCACGACCAGTTCAACCGGCCCGACGAGCCCGACCGGCCCGACGGCGCACACCGCCCGGTTCACGCCCCTGGAGGGCGCTGGACCACCGGCCGCACCACTGCGCACCATCCGAACCACCGGCACGACCCGGCATCACCGGCGCCACGAACGGCACCGAGGGGCGGTCGCCCCGCGACGCAAGTCGCCCGGCGACCGCCCCTCTGCCGTTCCCTGAGGCCCGTCGAGGCCCATCGCAACTACCGGTCCTAGTCGCCGAGCCGCATTACCACCCGGGGGCCATCGCTGTCTCACGGACGCGCTTTTCCGATGGTCTGTTCTACTGCGCTGCTGTGATTCCCCGGCGCCGACCTGGCCCAAGGTGACATGCTGCTCCAGTCAGGGGGGTTGGTCCCAATGTCCGAAGTGTCCCGAGGGCTGCCGTTCCAACGATCACCAGAGGTCCGGCCGGAGGTCGACGTGTCCGCGAACATCAATCCCACCGTGCGCCGCCGGCGCCTGGGCTCCGAGCTGCGCAAACTCCGCGAGGGCCTCGGGATGACGGCCGAGGAGGTGGCCGGCCGCCTGATGGTCTCCCAGTCGAAGATCAGTCGGCTGGAGAACGGCCGCCGCAGCATCAGCCAGCGTGATGTGCGCGACCTCTGCGACGTGTACAACGTGGCCGACGAGCAGATGCGCAACAGTCTGATGGAGATGGCCAAGGAGTCCCGTCAGCGCGGCTGGTGGCACGACTTCAACGACATGCCGACCCCCTACAGCGTCTACATCGGCCTGGAGGCCGAGGCCTCCTCGATCCGCGCCTACGAGTCCTCCTTCATCCCCGGCCTGCTGCAGACCGAGCACTACGCGCAGGCGGTGGTCGAGGGCACCCAGCCGGACACCGACGCGAACGCGGTGCAGCGCCGGGTGCAGGTGCGGATGAAGCGACAGGAGCGCGTCCACGGCGACAACCAGCTCGGCAGCCTGTGGACCGTCATAGACGAGGCGGCGCTGCGCCGCGAGGTCGGCAGCCGCGAGATCATGGCCCGCCAGCTGCGGCAGATGCTGGAGCTCAGCCTGCGCCCGAACATCACCATCCAGGTGATCCCGTTCTCGCACGGAGCCCATCCCGGCATGACCGGGACATTCTCCCTGCTGGAGTTCCCGGAGTCAGCCGATTCCACGGTTGTCTACTTCGAAGGTGTGACGAGCGATCTCTACCTGGAGAAGGAAGCCGATGTGCGCCGCTATACCGGTCTCTACGACTACCTGAGAGCGGCCGCGCTCGGTGTCGCGGAGAGCCGGTCGCTGATAGCCGACATCGAAAAGGGATACCACGAATGAGCACCCCCGCCGAGCACGGAGTCCGTTGGCGAAAGAGCAGTCACAGCGGAGGCCAGGGCGCCTGCGTGGAGATCGCCGGACCGGCCGCGGGAGCGGTCGCCGTCCGGGACTCCAAGGACCCGGCCGGCCCGCAGCTGCGCTTCTCCACCCAGGCCTGGAACGCGTTCGCGTCGGCCGCGGCGGCGGGGTCCTTCGGCGAGGTCTGACCAGGCCGGTTCCGTGCTCGGCCCAGTTGCCCGTAGCGCTGTCCGTCGCCCCGAGCGGCGGACAGCGCTACGGGCAACTTGCGCTACGAGCGACTTGCGTTACGGCTACTCGCGTTCCGGGCGGCTGCGTTCAGGGCTCCGTGCGCTACGGGCGCCGCGCGCGGATACGGCGGCGGGCCGGGTTCAGTGCGCCACCGGGTACCGGCCGGCCCAGTCGGCCCCCTCCGGGCTCCGCCGGTCGTGCAGTTCGGTGCCGTGCATCAGCTCCAGGGCGAAGTCGTCGGCGAGTTCGAGGATCGCGCCGCGCCCCTCCAGCCCCGCCACCAGGCCCGGCGGCAGCGCGGTGTCGCCGTGCAGCACCCCGAGCAGGTTGCCGCAGATCGCGCCGGTGGAGTCGCTGTCCCCGGAGTGGTTGACGGCCAGCAGCAGGCCCGAGCGGACGTCGTGGGCGACCAGCGCGCAGTAGACCCCGATGGCCAGCGCCTCCTCGGCGACCCAGCCCTCCCCCAGCGCCTCGACCCGCTCGGCGGACGGCTCGCCGGCCCGCACCGCGTCCAGCGCGGCCCGCAGCGCGTTGGTGGTCTCCTCGTGCGCCTGCCGCTCGGAGAGCAGGGCCAGCGCCAGGTGGACGCCCTCCTCCAGGGTGCCGCCACGGGCGACCGCCTGGACGATCACCGCGAGCGCGCCCGCCGCGAGGTAGCCGGTGGGGTGGCCGTGGGTGAGCACCGAGCACTCCACCGCGAGTTGGAACACCAGGCCCGGCTCCCAGGTGGTGAGCAGCCCGAACGGCGCCGACCGCACCACCGTTCCGCAGCCCTTGGAGTGCGGGTTCTTGGGGTGTTCCAGGGTGCCGAGCCGCTCGCCGTCCGGCCCGGTGAGGCCGGTCAGGCAGCCCTGGCCGGGGGCGCGCTGGGCGTACAGCCACTCCTCGCGGCCGAGCCAGCCGAGGTCGGGGCGGCGCTCGTCCGGGCCCCAGTCGCGCTGGGTGGCGGCCCAGCGCAGGTAGGCCAGGTGCAGGTCGGTGGGCGGGTGCCAGCTGCCGGTGTCGCGCCGGATGTGGGCGCGGATCAGGCCGTCCACGGTGAACAGGCTGAGCTGGGTGTCGTCCGTTATCGCGCCGGTGCGCCCGTACGCGGGGACGTAGCCGGTGACGCCCTGCGGGCCGTGCTGGGCCCGGATCTTCTCCAGGGGCTCGAACTCGACGCCCGCTCCGAGCGCGTCACCGATGGCACCGCCGAGCAGGCAGCCGCGGACCCGGCTGCGGAAGTCCTGCTGCTGGGCTCGTGACCACAGTGGCATCACGGCGGGGCGCCTTTCGTCGGGGTCGGGGGCCGCACGCGGCACCCACGGCGGCCGACGCGCCCTGGCACTGTACTTCGAAGGTTCGAACGGAGAGACGGCATCCCTCGTTGTCCGGCAGCCTCGTCGTCCGGCACCCTCGTCGTCCGGCACCCTCGTCGTCCGGCGCCCCCCGGGGCCCGGCCCGCCGGTGGTGCGGCGGACCGGGCAGGCGGGCGGACCGGGCGGGCCGGCGGGCGACCGGCCTCAGTCGAGGACCGGCAGCAGTTCCGGCAGGTGCCCGTCCGAGGCCAGCGCCGCCGCCCGCCGCTCGGCCGGCACCTCGCCGTAGAGGGTGGTGCGCTGGCGGTGCGGGCGACCGGCCGCCTCGGCGATCGCCTGGAGGTCGCGCACCGACTTGTAGCTGCCGTACGCCGAGCCGGCCATCCGCGAGATGGTCTCCTCCATCAGCGTGCCACCGAGGTCGTTGGCGCCGGAGCGGAGCATCTCGGCGGCGCCCTCGGCGCCCAGCTTGACCCAGCTGGTCTGGATGTTGGGGATGTGCGGGTGCAGCAGCAGCCGGGCCATCGCGACCACCGCGCGGTTGTCCCGGGCGGTCGGGCCGGGGCGGGCGATGCCGGCCAGGTAGACCGGGGCGTTGGTGTGGATGAACGGGAGGGTGACGAACTCGGTGAACCCGCCGGTGCGTTGCTGGATCCGAGCGAGCAGCCGCAGGTGCCCGAGCCAGTGCGCGGGGGCGTCCACGTGCCCGTACATCATGGTGGAGGAGGAGCGGATGCCCAGTTCGTGGGCGGTGGTGACGACTTCGACCCAGGTCGCGGCGGGCAGCTTGCCCTTGGTGAGCACCCAGCGGACCTCGTCGTCGAGGATCTCGGCGGCGGTGCCGGGGATGGTGTCCAGGCCGGACTCCTTGGCCCGCTGGAGCCAGTCGCGGATCGACAGGCCCGTCCTGGTGGCGCCGTTGACCACCTCCATCGGGGAGAAGGCGTGCACGTGGATGCCGGGCACCCGCTCCTTCACCGCGCGGGCGATGTCGAAGTAGGCGGTGCCGGGCAGGTCCGGGTGGATGCCGCCCTGCATGCACACCTCGGTGGCGCCCACCTCCCAGGCCTGGGCGGCCCGTTCGGCGACCTGCTCAAGGGAGAGGGTGTAGGCGTCGGCGTCGGTGCGGCGCTGGGCGAAGGCGCAGAAGCGGCAGCCGGTGTAGCAGACGTTGGTGAAGTTGATGTTCCGGGTGACGCAGTAGGTGACGTCCTCGCCGACCGCCGCCCGGCGGACGTCGTCGGCGATCCGGCACAGGGCGTCCAGGGCCGGGCCGTCCGCGTGGAACAGGGCCAGCGCGTGGTCGTCGGTGAGCCTCTCCGGGTCGTCGGCGGCCACCGCGAGCGCCTCGCGGAGGTCCCCGGCGAGGCGCTCGGGCGCGCCCTTGGCCAGCACCTGTTCGCGCAGCACCTCCCAGTCGCCGTAGACGTCCTCGAAGTCGGCCCGGCGGTCTCCGGTGCGGCCCTCGGTGTCGACGGCGGTGTGCAGGTCGGTCCGGCCGTACGACTCCGGGAGGTCCTCGGGCTCCTGCCAGGGGTGGCCCTGGACGGTCGCGTCCGGGTTCGCCAGTCCGGTGGCCGGGTCGGCCAGGGCCCGGACGTGCGGCAGCACCCGCGGGTCCAGCCAGGGTTCGCCGCGCAGCACGTACTCGGGGTAGACGGCGAGGCGCTCGCGCAGGGCGAAGCCGGCCGCGGCGGAGCGTTCGGCGAGCCGGTCGATCTGCGGCCAGGGGCGCTCGGGGTTGACGTGGTCGGGGGTGAGCGGGGAGACGCCGCCCCAGTCGTCGATGCCGGCCGCGATCAGCCGCTCGTACTCGCCGTCGACCAGGTTGGGCGGCGCCTGGAGGCAGGCGGTCGGGCCGAGCAGGTGCCGGGCGACGGCCACCGTGGCGACCAGCTCGTCCAGTTCGGCGTCGGGCATGCCGCGCATCGCGGTGTCCGGCTTGGCGCGGAAGTTCTGCAGGATCAGTTCCTGGACGCCGTGGTAGGCCCGGGAGACCTTGCGCAGCGCGAACAGCGACTCGGCGCGCTCCTGGTACGTCTCGCCGATGCCGATCAGCAGGCCGCTGGTGAAGGGGACGGAGCTGCGGCCGGCGTCCTCCAGCACCCGCAGCCGGACGGCCGGTTCCTTGTCCGGGGAGCCGTGGTGCGGGCCGCCGGGCTCGCTCCACAGCCGGGTGGCGGTGGTCTCCAGCATCATGCCCATCGAGGCGGAGACCGGCTTGAGCCGCTGGAAGTCCGTCCAGCTCAGCACCCCGGGGTTGAGGTGCGGGAGCAGGCCGGTCTCCTCCAGGATGCGGATGGACATCGCCCGGACGTAGGCGATGGTGTCGTCGTAGCCGTGCGCGTCCAGCCACTCGCGGGCCTCCGGCCAGCGGTCCTCGGGCTTGTCGCCGAGCGTGATCAGGGCTTCCTTGCAGCCGAGTTCGGCCCCGCGCCGGGCGACCTCCAGCACCTCGTCCGGGGACATGAACATCCCGTGCCCGGCCCGGCGGAGCTTGCCGGGGACGGTGACGAAGGTGCAGTAGTGGCACTTGTCCCGGCAGAGCCGGGTGAGCGGGATGAACACGCTCTTGGAGTAGGTGATGACACCGGGCCGGCCGGCCGCCTCCAGGCCGGCGTCGCGCACCCGGGCGGCGCTCGCACAGAGGTCCCGCAGGTCCTCGCCTCTGGCCTGGAGCAGCACGGCGGCCTCGGTGAGGTCGAGGGCGACGCCGTCCCTGGCGCGGCGCAGGGCGCGCCGCATCGCGTTCGCGGTCGGAGGGTTGCTTGTGGCCGTAGCGGTTCCGTCCATGGCGCGACCCTATGCCAGGGTCGTACGACGGGAGTACACAACCCTGAGGCCGTCTCAGGGTCGGCGTACCCCGTCAGGTTCACCTCGAAGTGCCCCCGCAGGGCGATGACGTGGCGACGGCGGCGGCCTCTAATGGAGGGGCAGGGCCAAGCGCACGTGTTCGAAGAGGAGTTGAGGACGCCATGACCAATGAGACGGCGGTGGACGACGCCATGGACGGCGGGGTCCCGTACCGCTCGCGACGGCGCACCCTGGTGCGGGCCGGGGTACCGCTGGCGGTGGGGGCGGTGATCGCCGCCGGAGTCGGGCTGGTGCCGGCGCTGGCCGCCGACTCGCCGCCGAACCTGCCGCAGCTGTCCGCCGAGCAGGTGGTGGCCAAGGCGCTGGGCTCCGACGCCCAGTCCCTGTCCGGGACGGTCTCCGTCGCCACCGACCTCGGCGTGCCCAGCCAGCTGCTGGGCGCGGCGGCGGGCGGGCTCGGCGCGGCGGCCGGCCACGGCGGCGGCCAGGGCCAGGGCGCGTCCGCGGACCCGCAGGCCAAGCTGCTCGGCCTGCTCGGCGGCGACCAGACGCTGCGGGTCGCGGTGGACGGCCCGGACCGCCAGCGGGTGGACCTGATGGAGAACATGGCGGGCTACACCCTGGTCCGCAACGGCGACCAGAGCTGGGCCTGGGACAGCTCGACCAACACCGCGCTGCACATGACCGGGCGCCCGGCCGGGCACGCGGCCGGGCACGCGGAGGCCGGGAAGTCGCCGAAGGCGCCGCTCACCGGGGTGCCGACCACCCCGCAGGAGGCCGCCGAGCAGTTCCTGACCGGCAGCGCCGGCACCACCGCCGTCACCGTCACCGGGACGGCCAACGTGGCCGGGCAGAAGGCCTATCAGCTGAGCGTCAAGCCGACCCAGTCCGGCTCGACCATCGCCGAGGTGCGGATCTCGGTCGCCGCCGACAACGGGGTGCCGCTGGCCGTGGTGGTGAAGTCCACCGACGGCTCCACCGTGCTGGACGTCCACTTCACCGACGTCTCCTTCGCCAAGCCGGCCGCCAAGACCTTCGACTTCACCGCGCCCAAGGGCGCCAAGGTGACGGAGAAGAAGGCGGACGAGGCGACCAAGGGCGCCGAGGCCGAGCACGCCAAGGGCCGGGGCGAGCCGGGCAAGGGTGAGCAGGGCACGGGCCACGACGGGGTGAAGGTGATCGGCGAGGGCTGGACGGCCGTCGTCTCCACCCAGCTGCCCGCCACCGTCGAGGCGCCCGACGCGGCGCCGAAGGCCGACGGCAAGAAGGGCAAGCCCCAGAGCCGGGCGATGAACCCGCAGGCCCTGGTGAAGTCGCTCGGCAAGCCGGTCGGCGGCGGCACCCTGATCAGCACCAAGGTCGTCAACGTGCTGCTCACCGACGACGGCCGGGTCTTCGCCGGCGCGGTCACCCTGCCCGTCCTCCAGCACGCCGCCGGGGTGAACTGACGGATGACCGAGACTCCCGTAACGGGGGACGTTACGGAGTCGGCCGGGGGCTCGGGCGCGGCGTCGCGCCCGGCCCCCGTTCCGTCCCCGGCCTCCCCTCCCGGTCCCGTTCCCCGCTCCGCTCCCGGTTCCGTTCCCCGCTCCGCTCCCAGCTCCGCCGATGACGTGATCAGGACCCGCGGCCTGACCAAGCGCTTCCGCGGCGGCCAACTCGCCGTCGACGGCCTGGACCTGAGCGTGCCGCGCGGCTCAGTGTTCGGCTTCCTCGGCCCCAACGGCTCCGGCAAGACCACCACCATCCGGATGCTGATGGGCCTGATCGCCCCCACCTCCGGCGTGGCCACCGTGCTCGGCGAGTCGATGCCGCAGTCCGTCGCCGGCGTGCTGCCCCGGGTGGGCGCGCTGATCGAGGGCCCGGCGCTGTACGGCTTCCTGTCCGGCCGGGACAACCTGGTCCGCTTCGACGCCGCCGACCCGACCGCCGACCCGCGCACCCGTCGGCAGCGGGTCGAGACCGCGCTGGAGCGGGTCGGCCTGAGCGCCGCCGCGGGCAAGAAGGCCCGCGCCTACTCGCTCGGCATGAAGCAGCGTCTGGGCCTGGCCTCCGCGCTGCTGCAGCCGCGCGAACTGCTGGTACTGGACGAGCCGACCAACGGGCTGGACCCGCAGGGCATGCGGGAGATCCGGGCGCTGGTCCGGGAGGTCGCGGCGGAGGGGACCACGGTGTTCCTCTCCTCCCACCTGCTGGACGAGATCGAGCAGGTCTGCACCCACGCGGCGGTGATGTCCCGGGGCCGGCTGGTGGTGCAGGGCACCGTCGCCGAACTGGCCGCCCGGGCGCAGGGCCGGCTGGTGGTCCGCACCCCCGACGTGACGCAGGCCGCCGAGGTGCTGGCGGCCCACCAGGTGGTCGCGCTGGCGCCCGGCGAGGGCCGGGTGGACGGCGAGCTGGGCGCGAGCGGCGACGAGGCGCTGCCCAAGCTGTGCGCGGCGCTGGTCGAGGCCGGGGTCCGGGTGCACGGGTTCGGGCTGGAGCGGGGCACATTGGAGGACGCCTTCGTGGCGCTGACCGGGGAGGGCTTCGATGTCGCAGGCTGAGGCTCCGCAGGCTGAGCCGTCTCAGGCGGAGCCGTCGACGGCCGGGCCGGTGCTGGTGACCGGTCGGCGGCCGCAGACCGCGTCCGGCTTCCTGGCGCTGTTCCGCAACGAACTGCACCTGACCTTCCGCCGGATGCGCACCAAGGTGCTGCTCGGCATCCTGGCGGTGCTGCCGATCCTGATCGGGGTGGTGGTCAAGCTCAACACCGACAGCCCGCGCGAGGGCGGCGGTCCCAGCTTCATCGCGCAGACCACCCAGAACGGCCTGTTCCTGGTGTTCACCGCGCTGGCGGTGGCGCTGCCGGTGTTCCTGCCGATGACGGTCGGCGTGGTCGCCGGGGACTCGGTGGCGGGCGAGGCGGCCACCGGGACGCTGCGCTACCTGCTGGTCGCCCCGGCCGGGCGGACCAGGCTGCTGGCCGCCAAGTTCACCGCCGGGCTGGTGTTCTGCCTGGCGGCGACGGCGGCGGTCGCGGTCACCGCGCTGGCGGCCGGCGCCACGCTGTTCCCGCTCGGCGAGGTCACGCTGATCTCCGGGGACACCATCGGCTTCGCCGACGCGCTGCTGCGGGCGGTGCTGGTGGCCGGGGTGGTCGCGGCCTCGCTGGCCGGGCTGGTGGCGATCGGGCTGTTCGTCTCCACCCTGACCGGCAGCGGCATCGCGGCGATGGCGGCGACCGTCGGGCTGGTCATCACGGTGCAGATCCTGGACGCCTTCCCGCAGCTGGACGCGATCCGGCCGTTCCTGTTCACCCACTACTGGATGAGCTTCTCGGACCTGCTGCGCCAGCCGATGTACTGGGACGGCGTGTGGAAGGACCTCGGCCTCCAGGCCGCCTACGTCGCCGTGTTCGGCTCGGCGGCCTGGGCCCGGTTCACCAGCCGGGACATCAGCGCGTGACCGACGCCGGCGGGAGCCGCCTCAGCGCGTGACCGACGCCGGCGGGAGCCGCCTCAGCGCGTGACGGCTTCCCGGACGGCCTCGGCCGGGACGGGCTGCGGCAGCGCCGCGGCCCGCCCGGCGCGGTCGGCCCGCACCTGGCGCAGCGCGTCCCAGGTGAGCAGTGCCAGCGCGGCCCACACCAGGGCGAAGCCGGCCCAGCGCGCCGGCGGCATCGACTCGTGGAACACCGCGACGCCGATCAGGAACTGGAACACCGGCGCCAGGTACTGCAGCAGGCCCAGCACGGTCAGCGGCACCCGGACGGCGGCCGCGCCGAAGAACAGCAGCGGGATCGCGGTGATCACCCCGCTGAGCATCAGCAGCCCGGAGTGCCCCCAGCCGTACGAGCCGGCCACCGTGTGCCCGAAGGTGCCGCGCCCGCTGACCTCCAGGTAGACGAGGTAGCCGAGGGCGAAGGGGAACATGAAGGCGCTCTCCGCGGCCAGGCTCTCCAGCCCGCTCAGTCCGACCTGCTTCTTCAGCAGGCCGTAGGTGGCGAAGGAGAGCGCCAGGGTGAGCGCGATCCAGGGCAACTGTCCGAAGGCGGCGGTCAGCACCGCGACGGCGGCCGCGCCGATGCCGACGGCCGCCCACTGCACGCCGCGCAGCTTCTCCTTGAGCACCAGGACGCCGAAGCCGATGGTGACCAGGGGGTTGATGAAGTAGCCGAGGCTGGTCTCCACGACGTGGTCGTTGTTGACGGCCCAGATGTAGACGCCCCAGTTGACGGAGATCACCATGGCCGCGCCGGCCAGCATGGCGACCCGGCGGGGCTGGCGCAGCAGCGGGCGTATCCAGCCCCAGTGCCGCTGGGCGACCAGCATCAGCACCACCGCGACCAGGGACCAGACCATCCGGTTGGCGAGGATGTCGTCGGCGGCGCCGGGCTCCAGCAGCGGCCAGAACAGCGGGAACAGGCCCCAGATGCCGTAGGCCGCCACGCCGTACCAGAGGCCTCGGCCGTTGTCCTGCTGGGTTGTCTGTGGCATGGCCGAGTGCCCTCCCGCGCGCGCGAATATCGAGGTGACGGTAGCGGGCGGGAGGGCAGCCTGTCATCTCCGTTTCCGGATTTTGGTCATGACAGCGCTTGGATGCTGGACGGTTGCGGCGTCTTCGCTGGTCATTCGCTGGTCAGACGACAACCGGACGGCGGCCGGACGGCGGGCCAGTCGGGCGGCCGACCGGCTGTCTCAGACCCCGAGCGCGGTACGGACGGACTCCGCCAGCGGGACGGTCGGGCGGCCGATCAGCCGGGCCAGGTCGCCCGGGGTGCCGGCCAGCTCGCCGCGCGCGATGCCCGCGTCCACGTCGACCAGGGCCTCCGCGAAGCCCTGCGGCAGGCCCGCGCCGACCAGGACCTCCAGGTGCTCGGCCGGGGTCACGTCACGGTGGGCGACCGGCTTGCCGGAGGCCTGTGCCAGCTCCGCGGCGAGCTCGGGCAGGCTCCAGGCGGTGTCCCCGCTCAGCTCGTAGGCCTTGTTCTGCTCGTCACCGCGCAGCAGGACGGCGACCGCGGCGTCGGCGTAGTCCCGGCGCGGGGCGGTGGCCACCCGGCCGTCCCCGGCGCTGCCGAGCACCACACCGCGCTCGACCGTGCCGGCCGCGTCGCCCAGGTAGTTCTCGGTGTACCAGCCGTTGCGCAGGAAGGCGTACGGCAGTCCGGAGGCGAGGATCAGCTCCTCGGTCGCCTTGTGCTCGTCGGCCAGCCCGAAGGTGGCCGCGGCCGGGATGCTGGTGTAGGCGAGCAGGGCGACCCCGGCCGCCCGCGCGGCCTCGACGACGGCCCGGTGCTGGGGGATCCGGCGGCCGACCTCGCTGCCCGAGATCAACAGCACCCGGTCGCCGGCGGCGAAGGCGCCCGCCAGGGTCTCCGGCCGGTCGTAGTCGACCACCCGGACGTCGACCCCGCGCGCGGCCAGGTCGGCGGCCTTCCCGGCGGAGCGGACGGCCACCGCCACCTCGCTCGCGGGGACGGCGGCCAGCAGGCCTTCGAGGACGAGACGGCCGAGCTGGCCGGTGGCTCCGGTGACGACGTACATGGGGTGCTCCTACTCCTGGGGGCTTCTGACCTCGGAACTCACCCTAGGAGCTGCACTAACCTTTCGAAAGTACGCACTTCAAAGTAGGGTACTGACATGAAGGTAAGCACGATGGTTCCGGACGGGCTCCCGCCCGCGAACGTCTTCGACCGGATGTGCCCGTCCCGGGGCGTACTGGAGCACGTCACCAGCCGCTGGGGCGTGCTCGTCCTCGGCGCGCTGCGCGAGCGCGGCTACCGGTTCAGCGAACTGCGGCGCCGGGTCTCGGGGGTCAGCGAGAAGATGCTCGCCCAGACCCTGCAGACGCTGGAGCGGGACGGCTTCGTGCTGCGCGAGGCGCACCCGGTGATCCCGCCCAGGGTCGACTACAGCCTCACCCCGCTCGGGCAGGAGGCGGCGGAGCTGGTCGCGGCGCTCGCGCACTGGTCGGAGCAGCGGGTGGCCTCCGTGGTCGCGGCCCGCGAGGAGTACGACGGGCGGGCCACCGCCTCCTGAGACGGCGGGCCACTGCTCCCCGAGGCCGGGCTACTGCTTCCCGATCAGGGCCTCCAGGCCGTCCAAGACCCGGGCCAGCCCGAAGGCGTACGCGTGGTCCGGGCTGTACGCGCCGCCGTGCGCCTCCCCGGCGGCGGCCCCGACGCGGGCGGCGACGGGGTGGCGCTCGGGGTCGAAGACCCGGGCCAGCAGTTCGGCGTTGGCCTGCCACCACTGGGCGTCGGTCAGCGCGCTGTCCTGCTGGGCGGCCCGCTCGTCGGCGGCCATCCGGGCGCAGGTCTGGACGAAGCCGAGCAGGTGGGTCAGCGCGGCGTCCAGTTCGACGTCGGGCAGGCCGGTGCCCTCCAGGGCGCGCAGCTCGTACTCGTACTTGGCCATCAGGCCGGGGCCCAGCGGCGGGCGGCTGGTGGATACGGCCGCGACCCACGGGTGGGCGCGGTACAGCTCCCGGTTGTCGTCGGCGACGGCGGTGGCCCGGGCCCGCCAGCCGTCGTCCGCCGGGGTGCTGCGGGGCATGGTGGCGTAGACCGTGTCCAGCATCAGGTCCAGGAGTTCGGCCTTGCCGGGCACGTAGGTGTAGAGCGCCATCGCGGACAGCCCCAGCTCCTGGGCGACCCGCCGCATGGTGACGGCGTCCACGCCCTCGGCGTCGGCCAGGGCGATCGCTACGGCGGCGATCTCGCCGGTCGAACGGGCCTGCCGGGGGCCGCGCCGGCCCGGCTTCTCCTCGGCGGTCAGCCCCCAGAGCAGGGCGAGGGTGCGCGCCGGATCTCCTGCGCTGCTGCGGTCGGTGGCCATGCGGAGGATCCTTTCACGGCCGACGGCCGCTACCGTCTCTCCATGACCAGCCCTGAGCCACTGCCCGGCACGGACACCACCGAGGCGCTCCGCCCCCGGGTGACCTGCCGACGCTGCCACCGGCCGCTGCACGACCCGGAGTCGCGGATGCTGCGGCTGGGGCCGGAGTGCCGCGATCCGGCGGAGCGGGTCACGCGGTTCGACGTGGAGCAGGAGACCCTGCCGGGGGTGTGACGCCGGGCCGGAGCATCACGAGCGGCCACCCGGATCGGCGCGTCAGGAGCGGCCGAAGAGGCGGCGGAACAGGCCGGGGCGGGGTCGCCCCGGATCCCGTGCGGGCCCTCCGCCGCTCTCCTGGGCATCATCCGTACCGCCAGTGCCGTCGGTCCCATCAGTGCCGCCAGTGCCGTCAGTGCCGTCAGTGCCGCCGGTGCCGCCAGTGCCGCCGGTGCCGCCGGTTTCCGCCGGTCCCTCGGCGTCCCGGGCGTCCGCCTCCGCCATCAGCTGCCGGGCGAGCGCGAGGTCGGCCGGCTCCGCCCACGGCGCGGCCAGCACCAGGGCGCAGTAGGAGCGGAGGATGGTCACCACCCGGCTGCGGCTCGCCCGGGCGCTGTAGTGCAGCCGTTGCCGCAGCAGGGCGGCGATGTCGGCGCGGGCGGCGGGGTGGGTCCAGCCGATCGCGACCAGGGCGAAGCCGGCCGCCTCGACCACCCAGTCCTCCGGCCCGAGCAGCAGGTCGCGCAGCACCCGGCGGCGCTCGGAGCCCTCCCAGGGCTGGTCGGTGCGGTGGTGGGCGATGCCGAGGCAGGCGAAGGACTGCACGGCACGCACCCACAGTTCGGGCTGGTGGGCGAGCAGCGCGCGGCCGAGGTCGTCCTCACGGGGCGCCGGCGGGTGGACGAGCGCGCCGAGCAGTTCGTCCAGCGGCAGCCCGGCCAGCCGGACGGCGTGGTCGTAGGCGGCGGGCACGGTCGGCCAGACGATCTCGGCGGTGGCGCGGACGAGTTCGGAGCTGGACGGGGCGGGCGCGGCGACGGCCGGGCGCGGGTCGGTGCCGTCCCAGGCCCAGATCCGGGTGGTCGGCTCGGTCAGCGGCAACCGGGGGTCGGGCTCGCCGACGGACCGGTAGGACACCGTGGAGCGCGGCAGCGCGAGCCGGACGGCCAGCACCGAGCTGGGCGGCTCGACGGCGGAGGCGGTGCAGTCGATCTCGGTGTCGGTTCCCGTGCCGGTGCCGGTGCCGGCCGAACCGAGCACCTGGTGCAGCACGTTGACGGTCGCCTCGGTGGTGCCGGTGACCATGCCCAGCCAGGGCTCCCGGTGGCTGAGCCGCTCCAGCAGGTCCTGGGCGTACGCGTGGTCGGGGTGGTCGCGGTGGTGGTCGGCGAGGGCGAGCAGATGGGCGGCGTCGCCGTCGACGGCGTGCCGCAGTCCGTGCCGGGCGGGGGCGGCCTTGGGGTGGTCGGGATCGGCGGCGAGGACGCGCTCCAGCCAGGGCAGGCCCTCGGCGGGGCGGCCGAGGGTGCCGTACAACTCGGCGACGTCCACGGCGAGGTAGCCGCTGGAGTCGCCCTCCTCCGGGGCGGCCCGGGCGAGTTCGGCCTCCCAGACGGCGAGCGCCTCCTCGGGGCGGCCGTCGGCGCGCAGGGCGTTGCCGAGCATCACCGCGGGCAGGTAGCCGGGGGCCAGCCGGTGGGCCCGCTCGGCGAGTTCGACGGCGCGAGTGGTGGCGCCGAAGCGGCGGGTCAGGCCGGAGGCCATCGCCAGTAGCAGCGGGTGCTCGGGGTGGCGGGCCACCACGGCCCGCAGGAAGCGCTCGAAGGGCCTTACGGTGTCGGCGAGTTCGGCGGGCAGCGGGTCGGGCAGCGCACCGGCGGCGCGGGCCACCGCCTGGGCGACGGCGTCCGGGTCGACCAGGGTGGGCAGGTCCTCGCGGGCGAGCCAGGCGGCGTGCGCCCAGGGGCGGCCCGGCTCGTACTGGATCGCCGAGGCGAGCAGGCTGACGGCGGTGTCCCAGTCCCCGGCGGCGGCCTCCACGTGGGCCCGGCAGACGACCGTGCCCAGGTAGACCTCGCCGTCCAGCGGGAACAGCTCGCGCGCCTTGGCGGGCCCGCCCGCGGCGGCGGACAACTCGGCCAGCGCCTCGTGGAGTTCGGGCAGCTGGGGGTCGGCGAGGATCGCGTCGGAGAGGTGGTCGGCGGCATGGGTGAGGTCGCCGGAGTCGATGGCCAGCCGGGCGACGGCCACCTCTCCCTCCGCCGCCAGCCGCTCGTCGCCCCCGTCGTCGGTGTGCGCCATGCCCTGTCCCCCGGTCCGCTCTCGTGCCGTGCGCGGATGAGGCTATCCGGTGCGTATGACGGACGGATGATCACCCCGCAGTGGGCGCGACGACAACTACCCGGCTGGATAAGACCCGTACGAGTGGTTTGGACCTCGGTCCGGTTCGGACCGGGGGCGGCGGCCACCACGATGGCTCCGGTGCTTCGAGAGCGAAGCACCCCCCGCCCCTGACTCCCGACGAGGAACGATGAAGCTCTCCCGCACCCTCTCCGCCGTGGCCTCCGCCGCCGTCCTGAGCACCCTCGCCCTGACCGGCCCGACCGCCGCCCCGGCCTCCGCCGCGGGCTCGTTCGTGGTCAGCGAGGCCCAGTTCAACAAGATGTTCCCGAACCGGAATTCCTTCTACACGTACAAGGGCCTGACCGACGCGCTGGGCGCCTACCCGAAGTTCGCCGCCACCGGCGACGACGCCACCCGCAAGCGCGAGGCGGCCGCCTTCCTCGCCAACGTCAGCCACGAGACCGGCGGGCTCCGCTACGTCGTCGAGCAGAACACCGCCAACTACAGCCACTACTGCGACACCACCCAGCCCTACGGCTGTCCGGCCGGGCAGTCCGCGTACTACGGGCGCGGGCCGCTGCAGATCAGCTGGAACTTCAACTACAAGGCCGCGGGCGACGCCCTCCACCTCGACCTGCTGCACGACCCGTACAAGGTCGAGAAGGACCCGGCCGTCGCCTGGAAGACCGGCCTCTGGTTCTGGGACGCCCAGAAGGGCGCCGGGACGATGACCCCCCACGACGCCATCGTCAACAACAAGGGCTTCGGCGAGACCATCCGCAGCATCAACGGCGACCTGGAGTGCAACGGCAAGAACCCGGACGAGCGCAACGACCGGATCAACCTGTTCAAGCAGTTCGTCGGCGTACTGGGCACCACCGTGGGCGGCGGCAACATCTCCTGCTGAGCCGGCCTCCGACGGCCTCCGACGGCCTCCGACGGCACGCGCGGAGCGGAAAGTCGGCCGGGCCCACTTCTCGCTCCGTGACTCAGTCGATCGGGTGAACGGTGTCAGTCGAGCCCCGCCAGGCGGCGTCGGCGGTGCCGGTGGCGGAGAAGGCGAGCCGATCGGCTCTGGACCGCGGTCTGGCTCAAGTCCCCTTGGTGGCGGCGGGAGCGGGCCGGGACCGGTGGACGCCGTCGGGGCGGAGCTGGAACGCTGGGCGGCGGGGGACCTCGCGGCACCCCCGGCCCCGAAGCGGCAGGACGGCAGGACGGCAGGAGCGATGAGCGGTTCGATCGAGTGGGCGGGCGACCGGGTCTCGTTCCGGCCCGCCGCGCCGGAGCACACCGGCGAGGTGCTGGACGTGCTGGACGAGGCGGCCGGGTGGCTGGGCGGGCGGGGCATCCGCCAGTGGCCGGGCAGCTTCCCGCCCGAGTGGGTGGCCGACGCGATCGAGCGCGGCGAGACCTGGCTGGTGGACGTCGGGGACAAGACCGCCGGGACGGTCACCCTGGACTGGGCCGACGACCTCTGGGCGGACGTCGGCGGCGAGGCGGGCTACGTGCACCGGCTGACCGTGCGCCGGTGGGCGCGCGGCCTGGGCGGGCTCGTCCTCGGCTGGGCCGAGGAGCGGGCCCGGCAGCGCGGAGTGGACGCGCTGCGGCTGGACTGCGTCGCCCACAACCGCTCGCTGCGCGACTACTACGAGGGGCGCGGCTTCGCGCACCGCGGTGACGCCCGCTGGCTCGGCCTCCCGGGGCAGTCGCCGGAGGACGTCCCGGTCCTCTGGATGAGCCGCTACGAGCGACCGGTCCCCGGCTTCCGAACCTGAATATTTCAGGACGAGAAATATTCAGGTGGAGACCGGCGTTCCGGTAACCGTCGGCGCGGACGGTCCGCGCGGGACCGGAAGGAGTACGGCGCCGTGCGCGTGGAGATCTGGAGCGACATCAACTGCCCGTGGTGCTACATCGGCAAGGCCCGGTTCGAGCAGGCCCTGGCGGCGTTCCCGCACCGTGACGAGGTGGAGGTCGTCCACCGCTCGTTCGAACTGGACCCGAACGCGCCGCGCACGGCCCGCCCGGTGATCCCGCTGCTCGCCACGAAGTACGGGATGAGCCTGGAGCAGGCCGAGGCCGCGGAGGCCCGGATCGCCGAGAACGCGCGCGGCGAGGGCCTGCCCTACCTGGACGACGGGCGGGACGCCGCGAACTCCTTCGACATGCACCGGCTGCTGCACTTCGCCAAGGAGCAGGGCCGCCAGGCCGAGCTGCTGGACGCGCTGTACCGGGCCAACTTCGCCGAGGAGCGCTCCGCCTTCGACACCGGCCGGCTGGCCGAGCTGGCCGTCGAGGCCGGGCTGGACGCCGCCGGATCGGCCGCCGTGCTGGCCGACCCGGAGGCCTACGCGGCGGCGGTGCGCGAGGACGAGGAGACGGCCGCCGCCATGGGGGCGACGGGCGTGCCGTTCTTCGTCCTCGACCGGCGGCTCCGGGTCTCCGGCGCCCAGCCCGCGGAGACGTTCACCCGGGCGCTGGAGCAGGCCTGGGGCAGCCGGGTGCCGGCGCCGCTGATCCCGCTGGCCGAAGGCGGGGGCGACGCGGAAGCCTGCGGCCCGGACGGCTGCGAGCTGCCCCAGCGGTGACCGCCCCGGCCGCCGGCCGTCAGCCCTTCCCGACGGTCTGGGTGAGCCAGGTGAACACCGCCGGCACCAGCGGCTGCCAGGTGGAGGTCAGGTGCGGACCGTTGACCTCCACCGGGGTGACGGCCGTCGGCGCCTTGGCGTTCTTCTGCAGCGCCAGGGCGTCCTCGTAGCCGTCGCCCTTCTTCCCGGTCAGGTACAGGGCGACGTTCGGCGGCGTCTGCGCGTGCTGCAGCAGGTAGACCGGATTGGAGACCTCGCGCAGGTGCGGGTCCTTGGCGGTCAGCGAGTCCGACTCCCCCATCGGGTCGTTGTACCCGGACAGGCTGACGCCCGCGTGGTACCGGTTCGGGTGCCCCAGGGCAAGCCGGACGGCACAGTGCGCGCCCGCCGAGTAGCCGGCCACCGCCCACCGCTCCGGGCCCGGCTCGGCGCGGAAGTTGTCCAGCACCATCTGCGGCACGTCGCGCGCCAGCCAGGTCTCGGCGTTGGCCTGGCCCGGCACGTCCGCGCAGCCAGTGTCCACGTGCCCGGCGAGCAGGACGACCCGCGGAGACACCAGGATGAACGGCGCGACCTGCCCGGACTTCATCAGCGGCTCCAGCTGCTTGGAGACGTTCATGCTGCCGAACCAGGCGCTGGACGAACCGGGGAAGCCCGCCAGCAGCTCCACCACCGGGAACTTCTTGTCCTTGTAGGCCGGGTCGGCGTACTGCGGCGGCGTCCACACCAGCACCTCGCCGTCGACGCCGGACACCCGGCCCTTCAGCTGGGTCGTCTTCACGTCCTTCGGCACGGCGGGGTCGTCCACCGACCCGAACTGCTGCGTCACCTTGGGCTGGTCCGGTGCGTTGGCCGCCGCCGTCGCGTCCGCCGGGGGCGGTACGGGCACGGCGCGGACGTGGCTGCCGGTGCCGAGCAGGTCGTCCCAGCTGCCGTACAGCTGGTTGTCGTTGTTCACCACCACGAACACCAGCGTCACCGCCGTCAGCTGCGCGAAGGCCACCATCAGCAGCCGCGACCCGAAGCGCAGCGCGCGCGGCCCGCGCACCCGGTTCCACAGGTACATCAGCAGCCCGATGGAGAGCGGGACGAGGAGGAGCGCGAGGACGAAGAACGGGGTGCCGGTGAGCTTCACACCAGCTGAAACGGGTAACACGGGTGTTCGGTTGCACCCGAGCCGGATCGGTTGCGGAGCGGGAAGTCGGCCGGTCCGACTTCCCGCTCCGGGGCGTCATCAGTCGTAGAAGAACTGCCGGAGGTCCTCGACGGAACCCGGCCCGAAGAGGAAGGCCTCCGCCCGGCCGACTTCGGCCACCGGCGGCGGGCCCTGCGTGCGGAGGGCGTCGAGCCAGATCTCGCCCTGCTCCCCGACGGCGTAGACGGCGGAGAGCAGGGTCGCCATCCCGGCGGGCCGGGCCGGGGCCGCGCCCGCGACGGGCACCAGCTCCCAGCCGCCGGCCCGGGCGGCGAGCCGCAGTACGGCGGCCCAGCGGACGATGCGGGCGAGCCGGGCCCGCCAGGGGAGTTCACCGGCCGGGGGCGGACAGCCGACGGTCGCGGCGGCGATGTCGTCGATCGTCCGGCGTTCGGCGTCGGTGCGGATCCACCTGCCCTCCTGGGAATCCTCGATGGCGGCGTGCCACCACTCCCAGGCGCCGTCCAGGCGGCGCGTGAACTCGTCCATGGGGCGAGGGTTTCACACCGGCGAGCGCGGGTGGAGCCGGGCGGCGGGCCAGGGGGCGTTGCGGCCGGCGGCCTCGCGGTAGGCGATGCGCTGGACGGCGAAGAGGAGGCGGTGGAGGTTGAGGGCGGCGTCGGATCCGTCGGCGGCGAAGCCGGGGTGGAAGAGGAAGGATTCGAGCCCGGGCCAGTCGAAATCGTCGGGGACGGACGGGGTGACGGGGGCCCTGGCGGGGGTGAGGGAGTTGAACCCGGCGGCGACGGGACCGACGGTGAGCCCCACCGAGGCCGGTCGGAATCGAGTTTCGGAAGCAGCGGCAGCACATTCTCACAAACGTGCCACTGCGCCAGTTTCGATTCGTCATCCACGAGACGGCGTTGCGAATGCGATTCCCGGGCGATGCAGCGGGACTCATTCGACACCTTCTCTACCTGCTGCAAACTCGAAAGGCATCCGATGTCCGAACTCCGTTGGCAAAAGTCATCGTTCAGTGGCTCGAACGAGGGCGGCAGCTGCGTTGAACTCGCAGTCGGAGCTGAGGACATCTGCCATCTCCGCGAGTCCGACGACCCCGCCATCGTGATCACCACGACCACCGCCAGGCTCCGCGTCCTTCTCCTCGGGGCCAAGACAGGCGAGTTCGACCACCTCACCTGAACCCGCGTTCCGTCCCGGCCTCAACGCAACGTTTATCAGTTGTCTACCGCCCTGGGTCATGATCCGTTCACCACAGGGCGCCCGCCACGTTCACGGGCGCACCCACACGTGAGAGAGGCAGCACGGGGACATGAAGACGATGCGGCACATGGCCATGGCAGCAGCAGCGGGCGCCCTGGCGCTGGCCGGGACGATGACGGCGACGGGTACCGCGCAGGCGGACACCATCGTCAACCCCGACCTGGCCCCCAGGGTGACCCAGAACGCGCCCGTGACGCTCCTGCCCGGCCAGGCCATCGACACCGGCTACACCCGGCTGACCCTCCAGACCGACGGCAACCTCGTCGTCTACCGGACCGACAACCGGTACGTCGCCAAGTGGGCCGCGCCGGGCAGCTGGGGCTGCGGCACCCGGGCGACCCTGCAGACCGACGGCAACTTCGTCGTCTACGGCGCCAACGACCGCGTCTGCTGGAACAGCAACACCTTCAAGTCCGACCCCAACGACGGGGTCAAGCTGGAGGTCTGGGGCTTCGGCGGCGTCAAGATCGACTACATCTCCCAGTTCGAGAGCGGCCCGAGCTACTCGGTCATCAGCAGCACCGACCCGTACTAGGAGCACCACCCCGCGGCCCGGCCCTCACCCCCGTTCGGCGAACCTGGTCACCAGGTCCGCCACCGACCACCAGGGCCGGGCCGCGAGCCGCGCCGCCGCCGTCCGCAGCAGGACGGGCAGGTGGCCGCAGAGCCCGGCCAGCTCCTCGACCGCGGCCGGCTCCCGGCCGATCCGCTCCACGCCCACGATCCGCGCCAGCAGCTCGTGGGCGTCGTGCGGTTCCAGCGCCCCGACCGTCAGCCGGACCGCGTCGCCCGGCAGGGCCCCCGGATCCGCCCCCGTGACCACCGCCGCGCACCCGCTCGTCGCGGGCAGCAGCGGGCCGGGGTCGGCCACTCCGTCGAGCACCACCAGCACACGCCGTCCGGCCAGTGCGGAGCGGTACCGCACGGACAGTTCCCCGACGGTGTCCGAACCCGCGGGCCGCTCCCCCAGGGCCCGCAGGAAGGCGGCCAGGACCGTGCCCGGCTCACCCCCGCTCGCGTACAACTGCCCGTCCGGGAAGGCGTCCTGGGCAGCGTGGGCGATGTGCACCGCCAGTGCCGACTTCCCGCTGCCCGCCGGACCGGACAGCCCCACCACCGGCGAGCCGCCGACCGCCCGGAGCGCCCGTTCCGCCTGCCCCGCCAACCCGGCCCGCCCCACCAGGTCGGGGATGTCGGGCGGCAGTTGGCTCGGCCGGGGCAGCCGCCGCAGCGACACCGGGGCCTCCCCGCGCCGGATCCGGTCGGCCAGCTCCACGACCGCGACGGCCGGTTCGAGCCCCAGCTCCCGGTCCAGCCGCTCCCGCAACGCCCCGTACTCGGCCAGGGCCTGCGCCGTTCGGCCACAGCGGTGCAGCGCCAGCAGGTGCAGCCGGTGCACCTCCTCGTCCAGCGGGCACTCGGCGGCCAGCGCGCCCAGCTCCTCCAGCGCCTCGACGTGCCGCCCGAGCGCCAGGTCCAGGTCGTACCGCACCTTCCGCGCCGCCAGCCGCCCGGCCGCCAGCCGCTCCCGGGCCCGCTCCGCGAGCGGCCCCGGCACGCCGTCCAGCGCCCGGGCGCCCGCCCAGGCCCCGAGCGCCTCGCCCAGCAACTCCCACGCCCGCAGGGGCTCCTGGTGACGCAGCGCAACGGCCTCGGCCACCGCCGCCTCGTAGCGGAACAGGTCCACCGAGCCGCGCGGCACCGACAACCGGTACCCGCCGGCCGCCGCGACCACCAGCCCGGGCGCTCCCAACGCCCGCCGCAGCCGGTGCACATGGGTGCCGATCTGGCCCACCGGATCCTTCGGCCAGCGCGCGTCGTCCTCCCCCCACACGCCCTCGACCAGCCGGTCCGTCGACACCAACTGCCCGGGCGCCAGCAGCAGCGCCGCCAGCACGGCCCGCTGCTGCGGTCGCCCGAGGTCGACCTCCACGCCCTCGCACCGGGCCCGCAGGGACCCCAGCACGCGGAATTCGAGCACCACTCCCCACCCCTCGGAATTCCGACGTCCGGTGCACAATCTGTGAGCAGAGCATACGAGGCCGGGACCGGGGGCGCCGCAATCCGGACGGAAGTGGCGAGATCCCGGCACGGGACGACTCATCGGGACGGGACGACATGGTGGACAAGGGGGGCCCCGGGCTGCGCTTCGCGCTGCTCGGCCCACTGCGGGCCTGGTACGGGACCGAGGAGGTGGAACTCGGCCGCCCCCAGCAGCGCGCCGTGCTCGCCGTACTGCTGGACGCCGCCGGACGGACGGTGGCCACCTCGGTACTGATCGAGGGCGTGTGGGGCGGCACCCCGCCGGCCGACCCGCGCAAGGCCGTCCAGCTCGCCGTCTCCCGGCTGCGCGCCGCGCTCAAGCCGCACACCGGCGACGCCCCGGAAGACATGCCGCTGCTGCGCGTCGGGGACGGCTACGCCCTCCGGCCGGTACCGACCGACGCCGACGAATGGCAGGCCCTGCTCGCCGAGGCCGAACGACTGCGCCGGGCGGACGCACCCCCGCAGGACGTCCGGGACGTCCTGCACCGCGCCCAACGGCTCTGGGTCGGCGAGGCGCTCGCCGGGCTGCCCGGACGGCACGCCGAAGCCGTCCGGGCCCGACTCGCCGAACAGCGGATCTCGGCCAAGGAGACCCAACTCGAACTCGACGCCGACATCGGCGACCGCACCGACCTCATCGCCGAGGCCACCGCCCTCGCCCTGGAGCACCCCGGCCGGCCCCGGCTCACCGCCGTCCTGATGCGCGCCCTCTACCGGGCCGGCCGCAAGGCCGAGGCACTCGCCGTCTACGAGGACGCCCGCCCGTACCTGCCCGCCGACGACCACGGCCCCGCCGAGCTCCAGCTGCGCATCCTGCGCGAGGACACCGCCCTGCTGCCGCCGAAGGCCGACCCCGAGCCCGCGGCCGACCGCTGGCAGGCCCCCGACCAACTCCCCTCCGGCCTACCCGACTTCACCGGCCGAGCCGAGGAACTCGACACCCTCGCGGAGCAGCTCGCCGGCGCCGGCGGGCGGGCCGTCATGATCTCCGCCCTGGACGGCATGGGCGGCGTCGGCAAGACCACCCTCGCCGTGCACCTCGCCCGGCAGGTCCGCGACCGCTTCCCCGACGGGCAGCTCTTCGCCGACCTGCGCGGCGCCGACCGCACCCCGCCCGACCCGGGCACCGTCCTGACCGGCTTCCTGCGCGCCCTCGGCATCGCCCCCGACGAGATCCCCAACGACACCGGCGAACGCAGCGCCCTCTACCGCTCGGCCCTGGCCGGGCGACGCGTCCTCGTCGTCCTCGACAACGCCGCCACCCGCGACCACGTCGAACCGCTGCTGCCCGGCGCGGCCGGCTGCGCCGTCCTGATCACCAGCCGGCTGCGGCTCACCGGCCTCTCCGGCGCCCACCACCTGCGACTGGACACCCTGCCGCCCGCCGAGGCCCTCGACCTGCTCACCCGGATCGTCGGCGCCGAACGCGTCACCGCCGAGCCGCAAGCCGCCGAGGAGGTCGTCCGGGCCTGCGGGCTGCTGCCGCTCGCCGTCCGCATCGCCGCCTCCCGGCTCGCCGCCGACCCCGGCCTCACCCTCGCCGCTCTCGCCGAAGGACTGCGCCGGGAACACCGGCTCGCCGAACTCAGCGACGGCGAACGCACCGTGGAAGCCACCTTCGCGCTCTCCTACCACCGCCTCGACCCGGAACTCGCCCGCGCCTTCCGCCTGCTCTCGCTACCCGAAACCCCCGACCTGCCGCTGCCCTGCGCCGCCGCCCTGCTCGGCCGCACCGAGGACCAGGCCGACCAGCTCCTCGAAACCCTCGTCGACCTCAACCTGCTGCACTCCCCCCGCTTCGGCCGGTACGGCTTCCACGACCTCGTCCGCGACTACGCCCGCGGCCGGCTCGCCGCCGAGGAGCCCCCCGCCGAACGCACCGCCGCCGCCGACCGGCTCACCGACTTCTGCCTGGCCACCGCCCGCAACGCCGACCGGGCCGCCCGCAAGGCGGAACCCGCCGAACTCAGCCTGCTCGGCGTGTCCGTGACCGCGGCCGGCCGCCCGATCACCGACGGCGCCGAAGCCGTGCGCTGGATGCGCGACCAGGCCGAGGTGCACGCCGCCGCCATCGTGCTCAGCTGCGCCGACCCGGCCCTGCCGCTCGACCGGGCCGCCGAACTGGCCGACCGGATGGGCGCCGTGCTCTCCGAACGCGCCCAGACCGGCATCCTCGGCGACCTCGCCGGACGCATCGCCCAGGAGGCCGAGGCCCGCGGCGAGGACGGCCCGCTCGCCCTCGCCCGCTACCTGCGCGGCACCATGCTCTGGCACATCAACCGCTACGCCGAGTCCGAGCAGGAGATCCGCCGGGCCGTCGACCTCTGCACCGACCCGCGGACCGAAGGCGTGCTCGCCAAAGCCCTGATCAACCTCGGCAGCAACGCCCGGGTCCAGGGCCGCTACGCCGAAGCCGCCGAACACGCCGGCCGCGCCGCCGAGCTGTTCCACCGGGTCGGCGCCCAACGGGCCGAGGGCAGCGCGCTCGGCGAGTTCGCCTTCAGCGCCGCCCACACCGGGCGCCTCGCCGAGGCCCGGGACGCCGCCGAACGCAGCGCCCGCCTGATGAGCGGCTCCGGACCGGTGTCCGCCGCGATCGGCCGCTACTACCTCGCCCGGGTGCTGCGGCTGTGCGGCGACCCGGAGGCCGCCCTCGCCGACGCGCTCGGCGCCCGGGACGAGTTCGCCGCCCTCCAGGTCACCGTGTTCGAAGCCGCCGCCGGAGACCTCGCCGCCCGCATCCACGCCGAAGCCGGGCGCTGGCTGCTCGCCGCGGACCTCGCCGAAGCCGTCCTGCCGCAGGCCCGCCGCACCAGCGCCGCCCTGGAGGCCGCCCTGCTGCGCACCCTCGGCACCGCCCTCGCCGGCCTCGGCCGCCCGCGCCAGGCCCGCGCCTGCCTCACCGACGCCCTGGACGGCTACCGGCGGCTCGGCCTCGACGAGGACGCCGCGCAGGTCGAAGGGCAGCTGGCCGGCCTCGGCTGACCGAGCCCGGCCGGCCGGGCCCGCGCAGGTCGAAGGGCAGCTGACCGACCTCGGCCGACCGAGCTCGACCGACCACCGGCTACGCGCGTTGACCGGCTGTCTACCGCGGTCCGGGACCGTACTCCTCGTCCGGCCCCGGACCGCGCCGCCCGCGGCCCGGGGCGACACCCCGAGGAAAGGCGCGACCCATGACCACACTCGTGCGCAACGGCCGGATCCTGACACCCGCGGCCACGCCCTGGACCGCCACCGGCGGCGACTTCCGCACCGAGATGCTGACCTCCGCCAACTTCCGGCGCGTCCACGCCGGCGCCCGACTGCTCAACCTGGACGAACGGCTCAACACCGCGGCCCAGCGCCACGCCGACGACCTCGCCGCGCACGACCTCCTCCAGCACGACGGCACCGACGGCAGCACGCCCTGGCGCCGGATCCGGACGGCCGGCTTCGCCTTCCGCTTCGCCGCCGAGATCGCCGCGGCGGCCGACAGCGTGCCCGAGGCCATGCAGCGCTGGATGCACAGCCCGCAGCACCGCGACACCCTGCTCGACCCGCGCTTCAACCACCTCGGCATCGGCCGCGCACCCCGCCGGGGCGACACCCGGGGCCGCTACGTGCTGACCCTCGGCCAGGTCTGACCCGGCGCGGCCTGGTCCGCGGCCTGGTCCGTCCGTCCACCGACGGACCAGGCCCAGGGGCTGTCAGACCCGCCCTAAGCTCGACCCCGTGCCCCTCATCAGCCTGCACGACCGCGCCGCGCTCGCCGAACGGTTCCGCCCCGACCCGGCCCTGCACCTGTTCGAACTCGGCGACCTGGACGACACCCTCTGGCCCAACACCACCTGGTACACCACCGATCCCGACCGCGGACCGGTCGCCCTGCTCTACAGCGGCGGCGACACCCCCGTGCTGCTCGCCTTCGCCCGGTCCGCCGCCGTCCCCGCCCTGGAGGAACTGCTGGGCGCGCTGCGGCCGTTCCTGCCGCGCCGCTTCACCGCCGGGCTGCCGGACGGCGCCGAGCGGGCCCTCGCCCCGGACTACAGCGTCGAGCGGCGCACCCCGCTGCTGCGGATGATCCTCCCGGACCCGGGCCACCTCCCCGCCGAACCCGCCCACCGGACCGAGCAGTTGACCCCCGCCGACCTGGACGCCCTGCACACCCTGCTGGCCGAGGCCTACCCCGAGTCCTGGTTCGACCGGCGACTGCTGGCGGCCGGCGGCTACGTCGGCGTCCGCGAGCACGGCCGACTGGTGGCCGCCGCCGGGGTGCACGTCCACTCCCCCGCGCACCGGGTCGCCGTGCTCGGCAACGTGGTCACCCACCCCGACGCCCGCGGCCGCGGCCTGGCCCGCTCCTGCGTCACCGCGCTGGCCCGGCACCTCGCGCCGACCACCGACCACCTGGGCCTCAACGTCCGTACGGACAACGCCCCGGCGATCCACCTCTACCGGCGGCTGGGCTTCGGCACCGTCACGACGTACAACGAACTGGTGCTGCGGGCCGCTTAGGGCCCGTCCGGTGGATCGTCCGAGGTGGCAGGCGGTTCGGGTACCACTGATCACGACTCGGCATCCCTTGTCACGGACCCGCGCAGGACTCGTCACGGCAGCGTCAAGACCACCCGGAATGCGTGGCGTCCCGCACGGCCCCTGCGCTATGAACATCCCACAGGAGGACCGTCGCGACGGCGGTCCGCAATAACGGGGGACATCACGTGAAGACCATCCGCAACAGTCGCACCATGGCCCTGGCCGGCCTGGCCGTGGTCGGCGCGCTCACCATGAGCGCCTGCAACGACGACGCCGCTTCGTCCGACAGCGCCACCACCCCGCCGGCCACCCAGGCGCCGGCCGCGCCGACCGCCGCGCAGACCACCCCGGCCGCCCCCACCTCCGCGGCCGCGCCGACCGGCGGCGCCACCGCCGGGGCGACGGGCGGCGCCACCGGCGGGGCCCCGGCCCAGGCCGGTCCGACCGCGGCGCCCGGCACCACGGTGAAGATCGGCCAGGCCGCCACCATCCCGTTCTCCTCGGGCAGCACCAAGGGCACCGTCTCGCTCACGGTCACCTCGATCGACAAGGGCGACCCGGCCGACCTCACCCCGCTGAAGCTGGGCGACAAGGCCGCGGGCATGGTGCCGTACTACGTCCGCTTCAACGTCACCAACACCGGCAGCACCGACCTGTCCTTCTCCAGCCTGACCCAGGTGAAGGGCACCCTGCCGGACGGCTCGGAGGCCTCCGAGGTGATGCTGATCGGCACCTTCGACAAGTGCCCGCACCCGTCCTTCCCGAAGGGCTTCACCAACGGGCAGTCGATCACCTCCTGCGTGCTGGCCCTGGCGCCGCAGGCGACCAAGGTGTCCGGCGCCGAGTACTGGGGCGAGCCGTACACCCTGGGCAAGGGCGTCAACTGGAAGTGACCCGCGCCTTGAGGTGACCGCGTCTTGAGGTGACCTTCGCGCGACGACCGGTGGGCGGAGCGGCCCGGTGCCGCCCCGCCCATTGGCGTGTGCCCGACCCGCCCGGTCAGGCCGCGGTCAGCCCGGTCAGCCCGCGGCAGGGCCGTGGATCGTCAGGAAGGCGTCCACGCCCTGCTCCGCGACCCGCTCGACTTCCGCCCCGGCCACCGGCAGCGCGCCCCAGAAGGAGCGTTCGGCCACGCCGTGGAAGGTCAGCAGGGTGAACTGCTCGGCGGCCAGCTCCGGGTCCCGCACGGCCAGCAGCCCGCGCTCGGTGAGCGCGGTGAAGCGCTCCGCGAGGTCGCGCTGGGAGGCCACCGGGCCGGCCTCCAGCCAGGCCTCCAGGACGTCCGCCGGGATGTTGGCCACTTCGGCGCGGATGGCCCGGCCGAGTGCCCCGTGCTCGCCCGCGGCGAGCACGGCGTTCGCCCGCTCGACCGCGAAGGCGACCAGGTCGCGCCGCGGGTCCAGCACCCGGTCGAGGTGTCTGGCCATCAACTCGCGGATCAGCTCGGTCAGTTCGGCCGAGTTCTGCAGCGCCACCGACAGGAAGAGGGTCTCCTTGTCGGCGAAGTGGTTGTAGACCGTGCGCTTGGACACCCCGGCCTCGGCCGCGATCGCGTCCATGCTGGCCCGGACGTAGCCCTCGCGCCCGAACACCGTGGTCGCGGCCCGGGTGATCGCCTTGCGCTTCTCCGGTCGTCCCGCTCCGCCCGTGGTCGCCACGACGTTCTCCTTCTCCGTCGGCACCCGCGCCGACCCCTCAGAAACTGCCCGGTGTAGTGTATGCAGGCCTGTTCACGAACGGACTTGCCACCGAACAGGCGTGCTCTATGCTGCGTACGATCTCTACACCTCTGTAGAGCAAATCCGAAAACGTGCCTGCCCCCGAGCAGCAGCGGGAAACCGAGAACGGGAACCGGCCGGCCGACCACCAGCGTCCCGTACTGGCAGCGCCGTTACCGCTCTTCCACAGCAGACCCGGCGCGGCGCCGAGACGGCGCACCAGGCACGGGAACACCGGGGGTGAGTGAGTGGCGGGGCAGCGAGGACGGTCCTCCGACCAGGGATCACGGCGGCGGCCGGCGAGCCGGCCCGCCGGCCCCGCGCGTCCCTTCTCCGGCGGGCCCACCCTGCCCGCGGTCGCGGCCCTCGGACTCCCCCTGGTCGGGGCGGTGGTCGACGAGCTCTCCGGGCCGGGCATGGGCCTGGTCTTCGCGCTCTGCGCGGCGCTCGGCACCGGCCTGGCGGCCGCGCTCTGCACCCACCGCGGCTGGTGGTGGGTGCTCGCCGCCTCGCCGGTGGTCGTACTCGGCGTGACGGCGGTGGTCGAATTCTCGGCGAACAGCGAGAAGTACCAGGGCAACGGCCTGGCCACCGGCTCCGCCAAGTGGGTGGTGCACGGGTTTCCCGTGATGGCGCAGGCCGCGGCGGCGGCCCTGCTGGTGATCGTGGTCCGGGTGGTCCGGGACCGGAGGAGGCGGCATGGCTGAGGACCGTGAGCAGCAGGACGGCGACCGTACCGCCGGGCGCCGGGGCGCGAAACCGGCGCCCCGCAAGGGCTCCCCGCTGCTGATCGCCGGGCGGGTGGTGGCCGCCACCGTCGGCTTCGCGGTGTTCGCGGCGAGCGGGGTGGTCTGGTACGAGTACACCTCGCTCACCGACGGGATGACCACGTCCAACGCCATCTCGGAGACCAAGAAGGACGCCCCCAAGCACCTGGACAACTCGGTCAACCTGCTGCTGATCGGCCTGGACAGCCGCAAGGCGATGGACGGCTCCGACCTGCCCCCGCAGTTCGTCCAGGACGAACTGCACGCCGGCCACAGCTCGGACATCGGCGGCTACAACACCAACTCGCTGATCCTGCTGCACATACCGGCCAACGGCGGCAAGGTGCAGGCGATCTCCATCCCGCGCGACGACTACGTCATGACCTACAACGGGGACGGCACCCAGCAGGGCATGCACAAGATCAAGGAGGCGTACGGGATCGCCAAGGAGAAGGCGAACCCGGGCCTGCAGAAGAAGGGCCTCAAGGGCGCCGACCTGGAGAAGGCCGGCCGCGACGCCGGCCGCGCGGCCACCATCCGCACCGTCCAGACCTTCGTGAACCAGCCGGTGGACCACATCGCCGAGGTCAACCTGATGGGCTTCTACGACATCGCCAAGGCCGTCGAGCCGATCCAGGTCTGCCTGACCCACGACACCAAGGACCCGGCCATGGAGGGCCAGGGCTCCGGCGCCGACTTCAAGAAGGGCATCAACACCCTCAACGCCTCCCAGGCGCTCGCCTTCGTCCGCCAGCGCCACAACCTGGACGACGGCAAGGGCAACACCGGCGACTTCGCCCGCACCCACCGCCAGCAGGCCTTCATCTCCTCCGTCGTGCACAAGCTCAAGCAGGACGGCATCATCAGCGATCTGGGCAAGCTCAAGGACCTCTTCGGCGTCGTCCAGAAGGACCTGGTGATCGACAACGAGTGGAACGTCCTGGACTTCGCCCAGCAGGCCCCGGCGCTCACCGGCGGCAACGTCGAGTTCAACACCCTGACCTTCGACGGCTTCGGCACCAAGAACGGCCAGGACGTCAACCTGGTCACCCCGTCGAAGATCCAGAAGGTGGTCAAGCAGTTGTTCGGCTACGCCGACGCGGCCGCGCCCGCCGCCCCGGCCGACGGCGCCACCGACGCCCCGGCCACCGACGCCCCCACCCCGGCGCCGACCGCGACCACCCCGACCAAGGCCGCCTCCCCGACCACCGTCGACGTGTACAACGCCTCCTCGGCCGCCGGGGTCTCCTCCGGCAACGAGGCCAAGGCACTGGTCGCGATGGGCTTCAAGGAGGGCGCGACCGGCCCGGCCCGCACCAAGCAGAAGACCACCACGGTCACCTACGGCAAGGGCGGCAAGGACGCCGCCGACCAGGTCGCGGCCCGCTACGGCGTCACCGCCACCGAGTCCGCCACCGCCGCCGCGGACCACGTCGTGGTCACCCTCGGCACCTCCTTCACCGGCGTCGCGGCCGACAAGCCCACCGCCCCCGGCCCCGCCCCCACCGGCGACCCGGCCGCCAACCTGCCCATGCAGGGCCCGGGCGTCGACGCCACCTCCGACGGCGGCATCCCCTGCGTCTTCTGACGCGACCGGCACCACTCCTGAGGGAGGTCCCCATCGGGGGCCTCCCTCAGGCCTTTCCGGGCGGACCCCTGGCGAGATTCTCCGTACTATGTATAGTGTACTGCGTACGGGATAACCGTGCGCCATGACGAGAGGGCTCCGCCATGCAGATCACCACCACCGTCGTCACCCTGACCGTCGAGGACACCGCCGCCTCCGCCGCCTTCCTCCAGCGGCACTTCGGCTACACCGAGCAGATGTCCGCCGACGGCTTCGTCTCGCTCGGCCACCCGGGCGGCGGGGTCGACGTCGTCTACCTGCGCCGCGGCCTGGAGGTGCTGCCCGAGGACCAGCGGGACCGCACGGCGGACGGGGTGATCCTGGCCTTCACCGTCGAGGACCTCGCCGCGCAGGAGCGGCGGCTGCGCGAGGAGGGGGTGGAGATCACCATGGCGCTGCGCGAGGAGCCGTGGGGCGAGAAGCTGTTCCAGGTCGCCGACCCGAACGGGGTCGTGATCGAACTGGTCGAGTGGGCCGCCGCCGACAGCCAGCAGTAGGGGCCGGAACGTGCGTCGGCGCCCCCGCCCGGCGAGGGGCGGGGGCGCCGAGGGGCGCGGCGGAGCGGTCAGTCCACCGTCCAGGTGTCGCCGCCCGCCAACAGGGTCGCCAGGTCGCCCGGGCCGCGCTGGGCGACGGCGGTGGCCAGCTGGTCCTCCATCAGCTCGTCGTAGACCGGCCGGCGGACGTCCCGCAGCACGCCGATCGGCGTGTGGTGCAGGGTGTCCGCGTCGGCGATCCGGGAGAGCGCGAAGGCCGTCGCCGGGCCGGCCGCGTGGGCGTCGTGCACCAGGACGTCCGGCTCGTTCGAGGGCGTGACCGGCGCGACGAACAGTTCGCCGTCCGGGCCCCGGAAGACGCCGTCGGCCGCCTCCGCGCCGAACCGGATCGGCCGCCCGTGCTCCAGCCGGATCAGCGCCTCGTCCCGGGTGCCGGCGTCCTTGAGCACCTCGAAGGCGCCGTCGTTGAAGATGTTGCAGTTCTGGTAGATCTCCACCAGCGCGGTGCCCTCGTGCTCGGCCGCCGCCCGCAGCACCGACTGGAGGTGCTGGCGGTCCGAGTCGATGGTGCGGGCCACGAAGGAGGCCTCGGCGCCGATCGCCAGCGACAGCGGGTTGAACGGCGCGTCCAGCGAGCCCATCGGGGTGGACTTGGTGATCTTGCCGAGTTCGCTGGTCGGCGAGTACTGACCCTTGGTGAGGCCGTAGATCCGGTTGTTGAACAGCAGGATCTTCAGATTGACGTTCCGCCGCAGAGCGTGGATCAGGTGGTTGCCGCCGATCGACAGCGCGTCGCCGTCCCCGGTCACCACCCACACGCTCAGGTCCCGCCGGGAGGAGGCCAGCCCGGTCGCGATCGCCGGCGCCCGGCCGTGGATCGAGTGCACCCCGTAGGTGTTCATGTAGTACGGGAAGCGCGAGGAGCAGCCGATGCCGGAGACGAACACCGTGTTCTCGCGCCGGATGCCGAGCTCCGGCATGAAGGACTGCACCGCCGCCAGGATCGCGTAGTCCCCGCAGCCGGGGCACCAGCGCACCTCCTGGTCGGTCTTGAAGTCCCGGGCGCTCTGCGGGCCTTCGGACTTGGGCACCAGCTTCAGCGACGGGAAGCCACGCCCCTCGACGGTTCGCTCGCTCCGCTCACTCATCGGTGGTCCTCCTCGTCCAGGCTGCCGATCGCCGCCCACAGCACGTCCGCCAACTGCGCCGCCTTGAACGGCAGTCCGCGCACCTGGTTGTAGGACTCCGCGTCCACCAGGTACTTCGCCCGCAGCAGCAGCGCGAGCTGGCCCAGGTTCATCTCGGGCACGATGACCTTCTCGTAACTGCGCAGCACCGCACCCAGGTTGGCCGGGAACGGGTTGAGGTTGCGCAGGTGCGCCTGGGCGACCTCGCCGCCGTCCGCGCGCACCCGGCGCACCGCCGCCGTGATCGGGCCGTAGGTCGAGCCCCAGCCGAGCACCAGCACCCGGGCGTCGCCGGTCGGGTCGTCGACCTCCACCGGCTTGACGGTGATCCCGTCCACCTTGGCCTGCCGGGTGCGCACCATCAGGTCGTGGTTGGCCGGGTCGTAGGAGATGTTCCCGGTGCCGTCCTGCTTCTCGATGCCGCCGATCCGGTGCTCCAGCCCGGCCGTGCCGGGCACCGCCCAGGGCCGGGCCAGGGTGTGCGGGTCCCGCAGGTACGGCCAGAAGGCGCCGTCCTCGCGGTTCGGGGCGGTGGCGAACGCCGGGTCGATCTCCGGCAGTTCACCGACCTCCGGGATCCGCCAGGGCTCCGAGCCGTTCGCCAGGTAGCCGTCCGAGAGCAGGAACACCGGGGTGCGGTAGGTCACCGCGATCCGGGCCGCCTCCAGGGCCGCGTCGAAGCACTCGGCGGGCGTGGCCGGGGCGACGATCGGCACCGGTGCCTCGCCGTTGCGGCCGAACATCGCCTGCAGCAGGTCCGCCTGCTCGGTCTTGGTCGGCAGCCCGGTTGACGGGCCGCCGCGCTGGATGTCCACCACCAGCAGCGGCAGTTCCAGCGAGACCGCCAGGCCGATCGTCTCCGACTTGAGCGCCACGCCCGGCCCGGAGGTGGTCGTCACGCCCAGTGCTCCGCCGAAGGCCGCGCCGAGCGCCGCGCCGATGCCGGCGATCTCGTCCTCGGCCTGGAAGGTGCGCACCCCGAAGTCCTTGTGCCGGCTCAGCTCGTGCAGGATGTCCGAGGCCGGGGTGATGGGGTACGAGCCCAGGTACAGCGGCAGGCCGGAGCGCTGCGCGGCGGCGATCAGCCCGTAGGACAGCGCCAGGTTGCCGGAGATGTTGCGGTAGCGCCCGGCCGGGAGCCGGGCCGGCGGCACCTCGTAGGAGACCGCGAAGGACTCGGTGGTCTCGCCGAAGTTCCAGCCCGCCCGGAAGGCGCTGATGTTCGCCTCGGCGATCTGCGGCTTCTTGGCGAACTTGCCGCGCAGGAAGGTCTCGGTGCCGTGGGTGGGCCGGTGGTACATCCAGGACAGCAGCCCCAGGGCGAACATGTTCTTCGCCCGCTCGGCGTCCTTGCGGGCCAGCCCGCTGTCCTTGAGCGCCTCCAGGGTCAGCGCGGTGAGCGGCACCCGGTGCAGGTGGAAGCCGTCCAGAGAGCCGTCGCCGAGCGGGTCCGCGGCGTAACCCACCTTCGCCAGCGCCCGCTTGGTGAACTCGTCGGTGTTGACGATGATCTCCGCGCCGCGCGGCAGGTCCGGCAGGTTCGCCTTCAGGGCCGCCGGGTTCATCGCCACCAGCACGTTCGGGGCGTCGCCCGGGGTGAGGATGTCGTGGTCGGCGAAGTGCAGTTGGAAGGACGAGACGCCGGGCAGGGTACCGGCGGGGGCCCGGATCTCGGCCGGGAAGTTCGGCAGCGTGGAGAGGTCGTTGCCGAACGCGGCCGTCTCCGAGGTGAAGCGGTCGCCGGTGAGCTGCATGCCGTCACCGGAGTCGCCGGCGAACCTGATGATCACCCGGTCGAGTCTGCGGATGGGCTTGGCCCGCCGCTCCGGTGGGCCGTCCGGGGCGTGCGCGCCGACGGGCCCGGTCGCTCCGGGGTGTCCGGCATCGTCACCGGTACGACCCTCGTCGCCGTCCGATCCGTCCACTGCCTCTGACTGATCGACCTGACTGGTCACTGCCGCGGACCTCCTCGTGGGCGCACCACCGCGGGCGCGGCCCCGTGCCCCGTCCGCCTGGTGCACCGCTCGCATCCTATGCGCGCGAACTCGGCCGAGGCCGGAACTCCGGCAGGTTTCACCCGCCCATGCCGGTACCTCTCCTCCGCACAACATCCGGCCGCCGGAGATCATTCCGCACACGCCCGAACGGGCCGCGCCCGGGCCTCGGCGGGCCGGCCCGGGCGGCGGGCCTCAGGAGTCGGCGGGCCTCAGGAGTTGAGGTAGGTGAGCACCGCCAGCACCCGGCGGTGGTCCTCCGGGCTCTGCGCCAGGCCGAGCTTGAGGAAGATGTTGCTGACGTGCTTCTCCACCGCGCCGTCCGAGACCACCAGCTGCTTGGCCACCGCCGCGTTGGTGCGCCCCTCCGCCATCGCCGCGAGCACCTCCCGCTCACGCGGCGTGAGGTTGGCCAGGACGTCGCCCTTGCGGCTGCGGCTGAGCAACTGCTGCACCACCTCCGGGTCCAGCGCGGTGCCGCCGTCGGCGACCCGCAGCACCGCGTCGGCGAACTCGCGCACCTCGGCGACCCGGTCCTTCAGCAGGTAGCCCACGCCCCGGGTGGAGCCGGCCAGCAGCTCGGAGGCGTACCGCTCCTCCACGAACTGCGACAGCACCAGCACGCCCAGCCGGGGGTAGCGTCCGCGCAGCTCCACGCAGGCGCGCAGGCCCTCGTCGGTGTGGGTCGGCGGCATCCGCACGTCCGAGACCACCACGTCCGGCAGGGCGTCGGAGGCCGCCAGGTCGTGGATGGTCTTCACCAGGGCGGCGCCGTCCCCGACCCCGGCCACGACTTCCAGGCCGCGGTCGGTGAGCAGCCGGGTCAGACCTTCCCGCAGCAGTACGGAGTCCTCGGCGATGACGACGCGACGCATGGTGACCTTCCGGGCAGGCGTGAGCTGACGGGTGCCAGTCTCCCCCATCCCGGCGGGGCGCCGGGGCGGTAGCGACGGATCGCCCCCGGTGTAAGCCCCCGCGTCACACGGCGCGGATGGCCACCGCGTCACATGGTGCGGATGGCCACCGCGTCGCAGAGCCCGTCCAGGGCCGCCTTCGCCGCGCAGTCCGGCAGCGGGGCCAGCAGCGCCCGGGCCTCCTCGGCGTGCCGCAGGGTCTCCCGGCGGGCGCGCTCCAACGCCGGGTGGGCGCGCAGCAGGCGCAGCGCCTCGGCGTGCAGGTCGTCGTCGGAGAGGTCCTGGGTGAGCAGTTCGCGCAGCCGGCTGTCGTCCGGGTCGGACGGGTCGGCGGGCATCTGCTCCAGCAGCAGGGTCGGCAGGGTCGGCACGCCCTCGCGCAGGTCGGTGCCGGGGGTCTTGCCGGACTCGTGGCCGTCGCTGGCGATGTCCAGCACGTCGTCGGCCAGCTGGAAGGCGATGCCGATCCGCTCGCCGAACTCGCCGAGGGTCTCCACCAGGTCCGGTGCGGCGCCGGCCATCAGCGCTCCTATCCGGCAGGAGACGGCGATCAGCGATCCGGTCTTGCCCGCGAGCACGTCCAGGTAGTGCAGCAGCGGGTCCATCTCCGGGCCGGGGCCGCGGGTCTCCAGGATCTGGCCGGTGACCAGCCGCTCGAAGGCCTCGGCCTGCATCCGCACCGCCTCCGGGCCGAGGTCGGCCAGCACCTGGGAGGCCCGGGAGAACAGGAAGTCGCCGGTGAGGATGGCCACCGAGTTGTCCCAGCGCGAGTTGGCGCTCTCCGCGCCGCGCCGCACCGGGGCCTCGTCCATCACGTCGTCGTGGTACAGCGTGGCCAGGTGGGTCAGCTCGACGACCACCGCGGCCGGCACCACACCGGGCGCCCCCGGGTCGCCGAACTGGGCGGCCAGCAGCAGGAGCAGCGGACGGAAGCGCTTGCCGCCGGCCTCGATCAGGTGGCTGGCGGTGACGGTGATGAACGGGACGTCGCTCTTGACGGCCTCGGAGAGCGCCGCCTCCACCGCGTCCAGTCCGGCCTGGACGTCCCGGGTCAGGTCGCGGTCCTGCACGCTGAGCCCGAAGGGTCCCACGACGGTCACGAAGACCACTCCTCTGTCCCTGGTCGATCTAGCGGCCTGGTCCCTGAGTGCCGCCGCTGGCCATACAGGCAGGGTATCCGGTCACGAGTGGATCACTGCACGGGCGTGCGGATCCTGTCATGCCCGAACCGGAAGGCCTGGTCAGAGGGGCTCCGCGGGCAAAGCGGCGGTGGGGGCGAATTCCACTGGAAACAAAGGCGGGAGATCGGCCCGGACTTCCGGACCGACCTCCGGCGAACCGACCGGCGCCGACCGGCGCGCGCATCAGCGCACCGGTCGGCGCGTCGATCAGCGCACCGATCGGCAGGCGGATCCGCCGGCCGATCAGTACGCGGATCAGTAGGCGGATCAGTAGGCGAACAGCGAGGCCTTGGACGCGAGGTCCAGGAAGTACTGCGGCAGCAGGCCCAGGCCCAGCGTGACCAGCACCCCCACCCCGATCGCGGTCGCCGTGAAGGCGCTCGGGATCGCCACCGTCGGGCCGCCCGGCTTCGGGTCGGAGAAGAACATCAGCACGATCACCCGGATGTAGAAGAACGCGGCCACCGCCGAACTCAGCACACCGACGATCACCAGCGGCATCGCCCCGCCGGCCGCCGCCGCCTGGAACACCGCGAACTTCCCGGTGAAACCGGAGGTCAGCGGAATCCCGGCGAAGGCCAGCAGGAACAGCGCGAACACCGCCGCCACCAGCGGCGAGCGCCGCCCCAGCCCGGCCCAGCTGGACAGGTGGGTCGCCTCTCCCTTGGAGTCGCGCACCAGGGTGACCACGGCGAAGGCGCCGAGCGTCACGAAGGAGTACGCCGCCAGGTAGAACAGCACCGAGGACAGGCCCTGCTTGTTGACGGCGATCACCCCGGTCAGGATGAACCCGGCGTGCGCGACCGAGGAGTACGCCAGCAGCCGCTTGACGTCCTGCTGGGTCACCGCCAGCACCGCGCCCACCACCATGGTCAGGATCGCCACCCCCCACAGCACCGGCCGCCAGTCCAGCCGCAGGCCCGGGAAGGCCACGTAGAACAGCCGCAGGAGCGCGCCGAACGCCGCCACCTTGGTGGCCGAGGCCATGAAGCCGGTCACCGGGGTCGGCGCGCCCTGGTAGACGTCCGGGGTCCAGGAGTGGAACGGCACCGCGCCGACCTTGAACAGCAGGCCCACCGCCAGCATCGCCAGGCCGGTCAGCAGCAGCACGTCGCTCCTGGTGCTGCTCAGCAGCGCCGGGGTGGTCATCGCCTTGCCGGAGATGACGTCCGCGATGTCGCCGAGCTTCACGCTGCCGGCGTAGCCGTACAGCAGCGCCGTGCCGAACAGGAAGAACGCCGACGCGAAGGCGCCCAGCAGGAAGTACTTGACCGCCGCCTCCTGGGAGAGCAGCCGGCGGCGCCGGGCCAGCGCGCAGAGCAGGTACAGCGGGAGGGAGAAGACCTCCAGCGCCACGAACATGGTCAGCAGGTCGTTGGCGGCCGGGAAGAGCAGCATCCCGCCGACCGCGAACATGGTCAGCGGGAAGACCTCGGTGGTGGTGAAGCCGGCCCGGACCGCGGCCCGCTCCTGCTCCCCGCCGGGAGTGGCGGCGGCCTGGGCGGCGAAGGCGTCGGCGGGCAGGCCGCCGGCCTTGGGCTCCAGCCTGCGCTCCGCGTAGGTGAGCACCGCCACCACGGCGGCCAGCAGGATCACGCCCTGGAGGAACAGCGCCGGGCCGTCCAGCGCGACCGACTCCATGGCCAGCAGGTCGACCCGCGGCGCGCCGTGGCCCTGCGTGGCCAGCACCACCACGGCGGCGAAGGCACCGGCCAGCGCGACCAGGGCCAGGGTGACCTGGGTCCAGTGCCGCAGCCGGCGCGGGACGAAGGCCTCGACCAGGACGCCGGCCACGGCGGCGCCGAACACCACCAGCATCGGGGAGAGTTGGCCGTACTCGAGGTGCGGGGCCGGGATGCTCGGGGTGTTGCCGCCGGCCGCGGCGAGCACTGCGCTGGCACTCACTTCTGCTCACCTCCTGAGGTGGCGGCGACCGGGTGGGCCGGCGCCGGGTCGGTCCGGTGGACCTGCGAGAGTGTCGCGTCCACCGAGGGGTTCACCAGGTCGGTGAGCGGCTTGGGGTAAACGCCGAGCAGGATCGTCAGCGCCACCAGCGGCGCCACCACGGCGAGTTCGCGGACCTTGAGGTCGGGCATCGCGCGCACGCCCTCCTTCACCGGGCCGGTCATGGTGCGCTGGTACAGCAGCAGGGCGTACAGCGCGGCCAGCACGATGCCGAAGGTGGCGACGATCCCGATCGCCGGGTAGCGGGTGAAGGTGCCCACCAGCACCAGGAACTCGCTGACGAACGGGGCAAGCCCGGGCAGCGACAGGGTGGCCAGGCTGCCGATCAGGAACGTCCCGGCGAGCACCGGGGCGACCTTCTGCACGCCGCCGTAGTCGGCGATCAGCCGCGAGCCGCGGCGGGAGATCAGGAAGCCGGCCACCAGCATCCACGCGGCGGTGGAGAGGCCGTGGTTGACCATGTAGAGGGTCGCGCCGCTCTGCCCCTGGCTGGTCATGGCGAAGATGCCCATGATGATGAAGCCGAAGTGCGAGATCGAGGCGTAGGCGACCAGCCGCTTGATGTCCTTCTGGCCGACCGCCAGCAGCGCGCCGTAGACGATCCCGATCAGCGACAGGACCAGGATCGCCGGGGCGAAGGTCTTCGAGGCGTCCGGGAACAGCCCGAGGCAGAAGCGCAGCATCGCGAAGGTGCCGACCTTGTCCACCACGGCGGTGATCAGCACGGCGGTGCCCGCCGTCGCCTCGCCCATCGCGTTCGGCAGCCAGGTGTGCAGCGGCCACAGCGGGGCCTTCACCGCGAAGGCGAAGAAGAAGCCCAGGAACAGCGCGTTCTGGGCGGTGCCGGACAGCTTCAGGCTGCCGTCGGCGACCGCGGTGGTGAGGGTCCGCAGGTCGAAGGTGCCCAGGCCCTGGTCCTGGGCGATCACGTACAGGCCGATCACGGCGGCCAGCATCACCAGGCCGCCGAGCAGGTTGTACAGCAGGAACTTGACGGCCGCGTAGGAGCGCTGGCGCGCCGACTCGGGGCCGCCGGCCCGGTCGCCGAAGCCGCCGATCAGGAAGTACATCGGGATCAGCATGGCTTCGAAGAACACGTAGAACAGGAAGACGTCGGTGGCGTAGAAGGAGACGATCACCATCGCCTCCACCGCCAGGATCAGGGCGAAGAAGGCCTGGGTGCGGCGCCCCCCTTCGAACGTGGCAGCCTCGAAGGTGCCGTCGGGGCCCGGCGCGGCCGGGTCGGCGTCGTACCAGGAGGCCAGCATCACCATCGGCACCAGGACGGCCGTCAGCAGGGCCAGCACCGCGCCGATGCCGTCCACGCCGAGCGAGAAGGTGATGCCGAAGGAGCGGATCCAGTTGTACGACTCGGTCAGCTGGTAGCGGGCGCCGTGCGGGTCGAACCGCAGCGCCACCACCGCTGCCAGCACCAGGGTGACGGCCGAGACGCCCAGCGCGACGGCCTTGGTGGTGCGCCGCCGGGCCTCGTTCGAGCCGGCCGGAAGCGCGGCGGTCAGCACCGCACCGGCCGCCGGGACGGCGCAGGTGACGGTCAGCAGCGTGCTCATGCCCCCACCCCTCGACGTGTTTCCCCGCCCCGAGCCGAAGGGCGCGCCGGTGCCGAGAGCGACGAGCGACCAGCGAGCGACGAGGGAGGGAGCGCCGGAGCGTGGGGGCACCTCCCGGCCGCCAGGCCGGGGGAGAGTGTCGGCGCCGGGACAGGGCGCCCGGAGGCGAGCGGGCGAGTGACTGTCATCACACGGACCTCATCAGGAGAGTCGAGGCGACCAGCACCAGCGTGCCGCCGAACATGGAGAGCGCGTACGAGCGGACGAAGCCGTTCTGGACCCGCCGCAGCCGGCCGGACAAGCCCCCGATGAGGGCGGCCAGGCCGTTGACGAACCCGTCCAGGCCGCGGCTGTCGAAGTAGACCAGGGTCGCGGTGAGCGCCGAGCCCGGCCGCACCAGCACGGCGTGGTTGAAGTCGTCCTGCAGCAGGTCGCGGCGGGCGGCCCGGGTGAGCGGGGAGCCGACCGGCGGCACCACCGGGACGGGCGAGCGCCCGTACATCACGTACGACAGGCCGACGCCGGCCAGCATGCAGACGGTGGTCAGCCCGGTGACGGTCCAGGTGCCGAGCGGGGAGTTGCCCTCGCTGTGGTGGGTGACCGGCTCCAGCCACTTCAGGAAGGAGTCGTGGAAGGCGAACAGTGCCCCCGCGAACACCGAGCCGAAGGAGAGCAGGACCATCGGGATCACCATGGTCTTCGGCGACTCGTGCGGGTGCGGGAGGTTGCCCTCGTCGTCGGGCTGCCAGCGCTTCTCGCCGAAGAAGGTCAGCAGCATCACCCGGGTCATGTAGAACGCGGTGACGGCCGCGCCGACCAGCGCGCACAGGCCGAGGATCCAGCCCTCGGTGCCGCCCTTGGCGAAGGCCGCCTCGATGATCTTGTCCTTGGAGAAGAAGCCGGACAGGCCCGGGAAGCCGATGATGGCGAGGTAACCGAGGCCGAAGGTGACGAAGGTCCACGGCATGGACCGCCACAGGCCGCCGTAGCGACGCATGTTCACCTCGTCGTTCATGCCGTGCATGACCGACCCGGCGCCGAGGAACAGCCCGGCCTTGAAGAAGCCGTGGGTCACCAGGTGCATGATCGCGAAGGCGTAGCCGATCGGGCCGAGCCCGGCCGCCATCACCATGTAGCCGATCTGCGACATGGTCGAACCGGCCAGCGCCTTCTTGATGTCGTCCTTGGCACAACCGACGATCGCACCGAACAGCAGCGTCACCGCACCGACCACCACCACGGCGGTCTGCGCGTCCGGCGCCAGGTCGAAGATCGCCGAGGAGCGGGTGATCAGGTAGACCCCGGCCGTCACCATGGTGGCCGCGTGGATCAGGGCCGAGACCGGGGTCGGGCCCTCCATCGCGTCCCCGAGCCAGGACTGCAGCGGCACCTGCGCCGACTTGCCGCAGGCGGCCAGCAGCAGCATCAGGCCGATCGCCGTCAGCTTGCCCTCGCTCGCCTGGTGCGCCCCGTCGAAGACCGGGGTGAAGGCGAAGGAGCCGAACTCGGCGAACATCAGCATGATCGCGATCGACAGGCCCATGTCGCCGACCCGGTTGACGATGAAGGCCTTCTTCGCCGCCGTCGCCGCGCTCGGCTTGTGCTGCCAGAAGCCGATCAGCAGGTACGAGGCGAGCCCCACACCCTCCCAACCGGCGTACAGCAGCAGGTAGTTGTCCGCCACCACCAGCAGCAGCATGGCGGCCAGGAACAGGTTCAGGTACGCGAAGAAGCGGCGCCGGCGCTCGTCGTGCGCCATGTAGCCCACCGAGTACAGGTGGATCAGCGTGCCGACACCCGTGATCAACAGCACGAAGGTCATCGACAGCTGGTCGAGCCGGAACGAGACGTCGGCCTGGAAGGCGTTCACCGATACCCAGCTGAACAGGTGCTTCGTCACCGCCCGGTGCTCGGCGTCCCGGCCCAGCATGTCCGAGAACAGCGCCAGGCCGAAGCCGAACGAGAGCGCGGCGAGCGCGGTGGCCAGCCAGTGGCCGAACCGGTCGAGGGTCCGGCCGCCCAGGAGCAGCAGGGCGGCACCGGCCAGCGGGGCCGCCACCAGCAGCGGAATGAGAGAGTTCACCGAAGGTCCTCCGCCTACAGCTTCATCAGGTTGCTGTCGTCGACCGAAGCGGAGTGCCTGGTCCGGAAGATGGCGACGATGATGGCGAGGCCGACCACGACCTCCGCCGCCGCGACCACCATCGTGAAGAACGCGATGATCTGGCCGTCCAAGGTCCCGTGCAGCCGGGAGAAGGTCACCAGCGCCAGGTTCGAGGCGTTCAGCATCAGCTCCACGCACATGAACAGCACGATCGCGTTGCGCCGGATCAGCACCCCGGAGGCGCCGATGGTGAACAACAGGGCAGACAGATAGAGGTAGTTGACCGGGTTCACTGAGCGTCCTCCTCGCCGGCCTCGTGGTTGGGCACCGGCTCCAGGGACTTGCGCGGAGCCGCCACCGCCGGCCGCTCCGAGGACGGACGGCCCAGCCAGTCCGCCGTGCTGTTCTCCAGCTCCGCCATCCGCTGGAGCATCGCCTGGCTGACGTCCCGGACCTGGCCGCGCTCGCGCAGCGTCGCCATCACCGAGTCCTCGGCGATCGTGCCGTCCGGCAGCAGCGCCGGGACGTCCACCGCGTTGTGCCGCGCGAACACGCCCGGGGCCGGCAGCGGCGGCACCTGGAGGTTGTCCCGCACCCGCTGCTCCGCCAGCTCGCGCTGGGTCTTCGGCGCCTTCACGTGCTCCCGGTGCGTCAGCACCATCGCGCCGATCGCCGCGGTGATCAGCAGCGCTCCGGTGACCTCGAAGGCCCACACGTACCGGGTGAAGATCAGCCGGGCCAGGCCCGGCACATTGCCCTCGGCGTTCGCCTCGGCCAGCCCGGTGAAGTGGCCCAGCCTCGCATCGGCGATCCCCGCGATCAGCAGCACCCCGAAGCCCAGCCCGCACAGCACCGCCGCGAACCGCTGCCCCTTCAGCTGCTCCTTCAGGGAGTCCTCGCCGGTCACGCCGACCAGCATCACCACGAACAGGAACAGCATCATGATCGCGCCGGTGTACACCACGATCTGCACCACGCCCAGGAAGACCGCGCCCTGCGCCATGTAACAGACCGCCAGCGCCAGCATCGTCGCCGCCAGGCACAGCGCGCTGTGCACCGCCTTGCGCATCAGCAGCATGCCCAGCGCGCCACCGACCGCGATCACCGCGAGCACCCAGAACTGGACGGCCTCACCCGTGGAGGTCGTCCCGCTCGCCGCCGCCAGCTGTGCGATCACTGCCGCACCTCCTTGTCCCGGTCGGTGCGCTCCTGCTGGACCGTCCCCGGCGCCGCCGCGGTGATCTCGCCCCGGTAGTACGCGCCCTCGTCGGTGCCCGGGAAGATCTCGTGCGGGGTGTCCACCATGCCCTCGGACAGGCCCACCAGCAGCTGCTCCTTGGTGAAGATCAGGTCCTTGCGGGAGGAGTCGGCCAGCTCGTACTCATTGGTCATGGTCAGCGCCCTGGTCGGGCACGCCTCGATGCACAGCCCGCACAGGATGCAGCGGGCGTAGTTGATCTGGTACACCGCGCCGTAGCGCTCACCCGGCGAGTAGCGCTCCTCGTCCCGGTTGTCCGCGCCCTCCACGTAGATCGCGTCGGCCGGGCAGGCCCACGCGCACAACTCGCAGCCGACGCACTTCTCCAGGCCGTCCGGATGCCGGTTCAGCTGGTGGCGGCCGTGGAAACGCGGAGCGGTGGGCTTCTTCTGCTCCGGGTACTGCTCGGTGAGCCGCTTCTTGAACATGGCCTTGAAGGTCACGCCGAAGCCGGCGGCCGGACCGAGGATCGACGGCCGGTCGGCCCGCTCGGGCCGGCCCGTCTGGTCGGACGACATCGCGGATCAGCTCCCTTCGGAATGGTCGGCCCCGTTGAGGGCGTCCTGGAGTTGCTTCGGGGCGCGGCTCGGCCGGCGCGGCACCGGCGGGAGCACCTGACCGGGCAGCGGCGGCACCGGGTACCCGCCCGCCATCGGGTCGAACTCCGCGTTGGGGGGCGGCTGTTCTTCGACCGGCTGCTTCCTCAGGAAGTCCCGGACCAGCGCCAGCAGCAGGATCGCGCCGACCGGCGCCCCGACGTACAGCACCACCGAACCGGAGCCGTACCCCTCGTTGCGCAGCGCCCGCACGCTCGCGATCAGCACCAGCCAGACCAGCGAGACCGGGATCAGCACCTTCCAGCCCAGCTTCATGAACTGGTCGTAGCGCAGCCGCGGCAGGGTGCCGCGCAGCCAGATGAAGAAGAACAGCAGCAGCTGGATCTTCAGCGTGATCCACAGCATCGGCCACCAGCCGTGGTTGGCGCCCTCCCAGAACGTGGACACCGGCCACGGGGCCCGCCAGCCGCCCAGGAACAGGGTCGAGGCCACCGCCGAGACCGTCACCATGTTGACGTACTCGGCCAGCATGAACATCGCGAACTTCAGCGAGGAGTACTCGGTGTTGAAGCCGCCCACCAGCTCGCCCTCGGCCTCCGGGAGGTCGAACGGCGCCCGGTTGGTCTCACCGACCATCGCGATGATGTACACGATGAACGACACCGGCAGCAGCACCGCGAACCACCTCGGCTGCTGGTTCGCCACGATCTCCGAGGTCGACATCGACCCCGAGTAGATGAACACCGCCGCGAAGGACAGACCCATCGCGATCTCGTAGCTGATCATCTGCGCGGACGAGCGCAGCCCGCCCAGCAGCGGGTACGTCGAACCCGACGACCACCCCGCCAGCACGATGCCGTAGATGCCCACCGAGGCCGTCGCCAGCACGTACAGCAGCGCCACCGGGAAGTCCGTCAGCTGCAGCGGCGTCCGGGTGCCGAAGATCGACACCTCGTTGCCGGGCGGACCGAACGGGATCACCGCGAAGGCCATGAACGCCGGGATCGCGCAGACGATCGGGGCCAGGATGTAGACCGCCTTGTCCGCGCCCTTGACCACCAGGTCTTCCTTCAGCGCCAGCTTCACGCCGTCCGCCAGCGACTGCAGCAGACCCCACGGCCCGTGCCGGTTCGGCCCGATGCGCAACTGCATCCAGGCCACCACCTTGCGCTCCCAGACGATCGCGACCAGCACCGTCAGCAGCAGGAACGCGAAGCAGAACACCGCCTTCAACAGCACCAGCCACCACGGGTCCTGGCCGAAGAAGTGCAGCGTCTCGTACGGCTTCGGAGTCATCGGACCTCCCCTTCCCGGTCCCCGCCCCCGACGACGACCGGCGCGAGCTCCGCCGCCGCGATCGTCACCAGGTGGCCGACGGTCGTACCGAGCGCGCGGTGGGCACCGCCCGGCGTGGAGTTGAGCGGGATCCAGACCGTGCGGTCCGGGATCGACTCGGTGACCTCCAGCGGCAGCGTCAGCGAACCGGCCGGACCGGTCAGCCGCAGCGCCCCCGCCGCACCGGCGTCGACCTCCTTCGCGGTGGCCGCCGACACCCGGGCCACCGCCCGGTGCCGCGTCCCCGCCAGATGCGGATCGCCGTCCTGCAGCGAGCCCTCGTCCAGCAGCAGCCGCCAACCCGCCAGCACCGCCTGGCCGGTGGCCGGCCGCGGCAACACCCCCGGGTGCGCCGCCGGATCCGCCGCACGGTCACCCCGCCACGGCTCGAAGCGGTCCAGCTCCAGCCGGGCCGCCCGCACGTCCGCCAGGCCCAGCCGGTGACCCAGCGCGTCCGCCAGCATCGCCAGCACCCGCAGGTCCGACTGCAGATGACGTCCCATCTGCTGGTCCGGCTTCAGCGCGGCCTCGAACATCCGCACCCGGCCCTCCCAGTCCAGGAAGGTGCCCGCCTTCTCCGCCACCGCCGCCACCGGCAGCACCACGTCGGCCCGCTCGGTCACCGCCGACGGCCGCAGCTCCAGCGACACCACGAACGGCACCGCCGCCAGCGCCTCACCGGCCAGCGCCGGATCCGGCAGGTCGTCCGGATCCACCCCGCCGACCAGCAGCGCGTCCAGATCGCCCCGCGCCGCCGCGGTCAGGATCTGGCCGGTGTCCCGCCCCGGACGCGACGGCAGCTCCGCCACCCCCCACACCGCGGCCGCCTCCGCCCGCGCCGCCGCGGCCGCCACCGGACGGCCGCCCGGCAGCAGCCCCGGCAGCGCACCCGCCTCCACCGCGCCGCGCTCCCCCGCCCGGCGCGGCACCCAGGCCAGCGCGGCCCCGGTCGCGTGCGCCAGCCGCAGCACCGCCGTCAACGCGCCCGGCACCGACGCCAGCCGCTCACCCGCCAGGATCACCGCACCCGGCTGCCGCAACAGCTCGGCCGCCCGCCCGGCGTCGTCGTTCAACGGCTCGTCCGCCGCCAGCGCCGCGAACCACTCCGGCTCGGTGCCCGGAGCCGCCGGCAGCAGCGCACCGCGCAGCTTCGCCAGCCCCCGGGAGGCGAACGCCGCCACCGAGAACACCTTCAGGCCACCCGCCCGGCTCGCACCTCCACGGCTGGCTTTGCGCAGCCGCAGGAAGACGATCGGCGACTCCTCCTCCGGCTCCAGGCCCGCCAGCAGCACCACCGGAGCCTGCTCCAGCCGCTCGTAGCTCAGGCCCGTGCCGTCCACGTCCACCCCGCGCCCGGCGACCGCCGCGGCCAGGAAGTCCGCCTCCTCACCGCTGTGCGGCCGGGCCCGGAAGTCCACGTCATTGGTGCCCAGCACCACCCGGGCGAACTTCGCGTACGCGTACGCGTCCTCCACCGTCACCCGGCCGCCGGCCAGCACCCCCGTACGGGCCCCGCGCAGCCCCTGCGCCGCCCGGGCCAGCGCCTCCGGCCAGGACACCGGCACCAGCTCGCCGTCCACCCGCACCAGCGGGGCGGTCAGCCGGTCCCGCTGCTGGGCGTAGCGGAACGCGAACCGGCCCTTGTCGCAGTTCCACTCCTCGTTCACCGCCGGATCCTCGCCCGCCAGCCGGCGCAGCACCTTGCCCCGCCGGTGGTCGGTCCGCTGGGCGCAGCCCGCCGCGCAGTGCTCGCACACGCTCGGCGAGGACACCAGGTCGAAGGGGCGCGAGCGGAAACGATAAGCCGCCGAGGTCAGCGCGCCCACCGGGCAGATCTGGATGGTGTTCCCGGAGAAGTACGACTCGAAGTCGTCCCCCTCCCCGGTACCCACCTGCTGGAGCGCCCCGCGCTCCACCAGGTCGATGAACGGGTCCCCGGCGATCTGCTGGGAGAACCGGGTACAGCGCGCGCACAGCACGCAGCGCTCCCGGTCCAGCAGCACCTGGCTGCTGATCGGCAGCGGCTTCGGGTAGGTGCGCTTCAACCCCTCGAAGCGGGAGTCCGCGTCCCCCGTGGACATCGCCTGGTTCTGCAGCGGGCACTCGCCGCCCTTGTCGCAGACCGGGCAGTCCAGCGGGTGGTTGATCAGCAGCAGCTCCATCACGCCGCGCTGCGCCTTCTCGGCCACCGGCGAACTCACCTGGGTGCGCACCACCATGCCCTCGGCGACCGGGATGGTGCAGGAGGCGACCGGCTTGCGCTGGCCCTCGACCTCCACGATGCACTGCCGGCACGCGCCGGCCGGATCCAGCAGCGGATGGTCGCAGAAGCGCGGGATCTGGGTGCCGATCGTCTCGGCGGCCCGGATCACCAAGGTGCCCTTGGGGACCTTCACTTCGACGCCGTCGATGGTGAGCGTGACCAGTTCTACCGCGGCTCCGTCGTTCATGGAGGCGGTCGGCTCGGTGATCGTCACGCGTGCACCTCCCTCTCGGTGGCGGACTGGTGGCCGGGGCGGGGGCCGTCGGCCCAGACGGTGGAGGCGGCCGGGTCGAACGGGCAGCGGCGCTCGGCCAGGTGCTGCTCGTACTCGGCGCGGAAGTGCTGGAGCGAGGAGACGATCGGGCTCGCCGCGCCGTCGCCCAGCGCGCAGAAGGACTTGCCGTTGATGTTGTCGGCGATGTCGAGGAGCTTCTCCAGGTCACCCTCGACGCCGCCGCCCGCCTCGATCCGCTTCAGCAGCTGGACCAGCCAGTAGGTGCCCTCCCGGCAGGGGGTGCACTTGCCGCAGGACTCGTGGGCGTAGAACTCCGTCCAGCGGGTCACCGCCCGCACCACGCAGGTGGTCTCGTCGAAGACCTGCAGCGCCTTGGTGCCCAGCATCGAACCGGCCGCGCCGACGCCCTCGTAGTCCAGCGGGACGTCCAGGTGCTCGTCGGTGAACATCGGGGTGGAGGAACCCCCCGGCGTCCAGAACTTCAGCCGGTGCCCGGCCCGGACGCCGCCGCTGAGGTCCAGCAGCTGGCGCAGCGTGACGCCCAGCGGGGCCTCGTACTGGCCCGGGTTGGTGACGTGGCCGGAGAGCGAGTACAGCGTGAAGCCCGGGGACTTCTCGGTGCCCAGGCCCTTGAACCACTCCTTGCCCCGGGCCAGGATCGGCGGCACCGAGGCGATCGACTCGACGTTGTTGACCACCGTCGGGCAGGCGTACAGGCCGGCGATCGCCGGGAACGGGGGCCGCAGCCTCGGCTGGCCGCGCCGGCCCTCCAGCGAGTCCAGCAGCGCCGTCTCCTCGCCGCAGATGTACGCGCCGGCGCCGGCGTGCACGGTGATGTCCAGGTTCACCCCGGAGCCCAGGATGTTCCGGCCCAACAGCCCCGCCTCGTACGCCTCGGCGACCGCCGCGTGCAGCCGGCGCAGCACCGGGACGACCTCGCCGCGCAGGTAGATGAAGGCGTGGTCGCACCGGATCGCGTAGGAGGCGATCACCATGCCCTCGATCAGCGAGTGCGGGTTGGCGAACAGCAGCGGGATGTCCTTGCAGGTGCCCGGCTCGGACTCGTCCGCGTTGACCACCAGGTAGTGCGGCTTGCCGTCGTTCTGCGGGATGAACTGCCACTTCATCCCGGTCGGGAAGCCGGCGCCGCCGCGGCCGCGCAGCCCGGAGTCCTTGACCAGGGCGATCACGTCGTCCGGGGGCATCGCGAGGGCCGCCTTGAGGCCCTCGTAGCCGTGGTGGCGGCGGTAGGTGGCCAGCGTCCAGGGGCGACTGTCGTCCCAGGAGTCGGACAGGACGGGGGTGAGCAGCTTCTCGGCCGGCTCGGCGGAGGTCATCACGCTTCGGTCCCTTCCTGGCCGCCGGCCTTGCCCTCTTGGCCGGGCTCGTCGTGGCGAGGTTCGTCGTGACGGGGGGCCTCGTGGCGGGGGGCGACCACCTTGGTGCCGCCGGTGCCGGGCAGGGCCTCGCCGCGGGCCAGCCGCAGGCCGGCCAGCGAGGGGGCGCCGCCGGCACCGGACTCGTCGTTGGCGCCGGGGCGCTCGTCCGGGAAACCGGCCAGGATCCGGGCGGTCTCCTTGAAGCCGCACAGCCGGGCGCCGCGGGTGGGCCGCACCTCGCGGCCGGCCCGCAGGTCGTCGACCAGCCGCCGGGCGCTCTGCGGGGTCTGGTCGTCGAAGAACTCCCAGTTGACCATCACCACGGGGGCGTAGTCGCAGGCGGCGTTGCACTCGATGTGCTCGATCGAGATCTCGCCGTCCTCGGTGGTCTCGTTGTTGCCGATGCCCAGGTGCTCCTGCAGCTCGGCGAAGATCTGGTCGCCGCCGAGCACCGCGCACAAGGTGTTGGTGCACACCCCGACGTGGTACTTCCCGGCCGGTCGCCGCCGGTACATCGTGTAGAAGGTGGCGACGGCGGTGACCTCTGCGGTGGTGAGGTCCAACTGCTCGGCGCAGAAACGGATCCCGGTCGGGCTGACGAAGCCCTCCTCGGCCTGCACCAGGTGCAGCAGCGGCAGCAGCGCCGAACGGGCCTGGGGGTAGCGGCCGATCAGCTCGGCGGCGTCCGCGGCCAGCCGGGCGCGCACCTCCTCCGGGTAGGGCGGGGCCGGCAGCGCCGGCAGTCCGAGTTCGACGTTGGTCACCGGTCCACGCCTCCCATCACCGGGTCGATCCCGGCCACCGCGACGATCACGTCGGCCACCTGGCCGCCCTCGCACATCGCCGCCATCGTCTGCAGATTGGTGAACGACGGATCCCGGAAGTGGACCCGGTACGGGCGCGTCCCGCCGTCGCTGACCACGTGCACGCCCAGCTCGCCCTTGGGCGACTCGACCGCCGCGTACGCCTGCCCCACCGGGACCCGGAAGCCCTCGGTGACCAGCTTGAAGTGGTGGATCAGGGCCTCCATCGAGGTGCCCATGATCTTGCGGATGTGGTCGAGCGAGTTGCCCATCCCGTCCGGACCGACGGCCAGTTGGGCCGGCCAGGCGATCTTCTTGTCGGCCACCATCACCGGGCCCGGACGCAGCCGGTCCAGGCACTGCTCGACGATCCGCAGCGACTGCTTCATCTCCTCCAGGCGGATCAGGAAGCGGCCGTAGGAGTCGGCGGTGTCGGCGGTCGCGACCTCGAAGTCGTAGTCCTGGTAACCGCAGTACGGGTCGGTCTTGCGCAGGTCGTGCGGCAGGCCGGCGGCGCGCAGGATCGGTCCGGTGGCGCCGAGGGCCAGGCAGCCGGCCAGGTCCAGGAAGCCGACGTCGACCAGGCGGGCCTTGAACACCGGGTTGCCGGTGGCGAGTTTGTCGTACTCGTGCATCCGGGAACGGAAGGTGCGCACCGCCTCCCGGATCTGGTCCACCGCGCCGGGCGGCAGGTCCTGGGCGAGGCCGCCGGGGCGTACGTACGCGTGGTTCATCCGCAGGCCGGTGACCAGCTCGAAGACGTCCAGGATCAGCTCGCGGTCCCGGAAGCCGTAGATCATCAGGGTGGTGGAGCCGATCTCCATGCCACCGGTCGCCAGACAGACCAGGTGCGAGGCGATCCGGTTGAGCTCCATCATCATCACCCGGATGACGTCGGCCCGCTCCGGGACGTCGTCGGTGATGCCGAGCAGCTTCTCGACCGCCAGGCAGTAGGCGGTCTCGTTGAACAGCGGGGTCAGGTAGTCCATGCGGGTCACGAAGGTGGTGCCCTGGACCCAGCTGCGGAACTCCATGTTCTTCTCGATGCCGGTGTGGAGGTAGCCGATGCCGCAGCGGGCCTCCTTCACCGTCTCGCCGTCGATCTCCAGGATCAGCCGCAACACCCCGTGGGTGGACGGGTGCTGGGGGCCCATGTTGACGATGACGCGCTCGTCGTCCGCCCGGCCGAGCGCCTCGACCACCTCGCCCCAGTCGCCGCCGGTGACGGTGAAGACCCGGCCCTCGGTGGTGTCGCGGGCCTGCGCCTCCTCGGTCCCGTCCTGGGACTGGGCCTGGGCGCCTTCGTAGTGCTGAGTGCTCATCAGCTGTACGACCTCCGCTGGTCGGGTGCCGGGATCTGGGCGCCCTTGTACTCGACGGGGATGCCGCCGAGCGGGTAGTCCTTGCGCTGCGGGTGGCCCAGCCAGTCGTCCGGCATCATGATCCGGGTGAGCGCCGGGTGGCCGTCGAAGACCAGGCCGAAGAAGTCGTAGGCCTCGCGCTCGTGCCAGTCGTTGGTCGGGTAGACGCTCACCACCGAGGGGATGCGCGGGTCGGCGTCCGGCGCGGTGACCTCCAGCCGGATCAGCCGGCCGTGGGTGATCGAGCGCAGGTGGTAGACCGCGTGCAGCTCACGGCCCTTGTCGCCGGGGTAGTGCACGCCGCTGACGCCCAGGCACAGTTCGAAGCGCAGCGCCGGGTCGTCGCGCAGGATCCGCACCGCCTTCAGCAGGTGGGCGCGGTCGAGCTGGAAGGTCAGCTCGCCGCGGTCGACCACGGTCTTCTCGACGACCTCGGCCGGGTCCAGGCCCTGCTCCTCCAGAGCGCCCTCGAACTCGTCGGCGACCTCGTCGAACCAGCCGCCGTACGGGCGTTCGCTCGGGCCGGGCAGCACGATCGGGGCGGCCAGACCGCCGAAGCCGGAGGTGTCGCCGGTGCCCTGGGCGCCGAACATGCCCTGGCGGCGGCCGACCACCTCGACCGGGATCTCGCGGACCGGCTGCTCGCGGCGGGTCTCGGGTACCTGCTCGTTCATCGCAGCTGCCCCCGCATCTCGCTGACCGGGGTGGCCTTGAGGGCGAGCGCCTCGCCGAGCTCCTCGGCCCGACGCCGGTTCACGCCCAGCGGCTCGTGCTGGATCTTGTCGTGCAGCTTCAGGATGGCGTCCATCAGCATCTCCGGACGGGGCGGGCAACCGGGCAGGTAGATGTCCACCGGCACGATGTGGTCGACGCCCTGGACGATCGCGTAGTTGTTGAACATCCCGCCGGAGGAGGCGCAGACGCCCATCGAGATGACCCACTTCGGGTTGGCCATCTGGTCGTACACCTGGCGCAGCACCGGGGCCATCTTCTGACTCACCCGGCCCGCCACGATCATCAGATCGGCCTGCCGGGGGGAGCCCCGGAAGACCTCCATCCCGAACCGGGCCAGGTCGTAACGGCCGGCACCGGTGGTCATCATCTCGATCGCGCAGCAGGCCAGACCGAAGGTGGCCGGGAAGAGTGACGCCTTGCGCACCCAACCGGCGGCCGTCTCCACGGTCGTGAGCAGAAAGCCGCTCGGCAGCTTCTCCTCGATTCCCATCAGATCCCTCTCAATGCCCTCAAGTCCTGTGGTACGTCCGGCGGTACGCCCGGGAGCGCCCGACGGCGCCCCGGGGAACGTCCGGCCCGTTCGAGTTTGTCCACTCGTTCACAAGGGGCGGCGGCACCGCCCCCGACTCAGTCCCACTCCAGGCCGCCGCGGCGCCAGACGTAGGCGTACGCGACGAAGACGGTGGCGATGAACAGGAGCATCTCGACCAGCCCGAAGATCCCCAGGGAGTCGAAGGTCACCGCCCAGGGGTAGAGGAAGACGATCTCGATGTCGAAGACGATGAAGAGCATCGCCGTCAGGTAGTACTTGATCGGGAACCGACCGCCGCCCACGGGCTGCGGGGTCGGCTCGATGCCGCACTCGTACGCCTCCAACTTGGCCCGGTTGTAGCGCTTGGGGCCGGTGAGTGAGGCCATCACGACGGAACCGACCGCGAACGCCGCCGCGATGGCACCGAGTACGAGGATCGGCGCGTAGGCATTCATAGCCTCCGCTCCCTCCGTCCAGTCGTCCTTGACTGCAGATCGGAACCGGCGGGTCACGCTGTGGTGAACCCGCGTTCCAGTTCCCGGGATCCACCTCATGTGAGGCAGTTCACAAAGCCTGGAACGAGCGCATCCTATGCCCGGTGGCTTGTGATCTGCGACACGCAGTTCATCGCCATCTTTGTGATCTACGACACCATGTGAATGGTGGCGAATGTGAACATGCCCAGAGTTGTCAACGCAAAGGAGTCAAATGGTCACAAGCAGTCGCATCTATCTTTGAAGCGGCTGGTCAGGGGCGCGTTTCTATATCAACTATGCTCCGGGGATAGCAAATTTCTGGGCGCCATGTTGACGTGTTATAGGGGCTCACTCGGAGGGGTGGTGGGGGGATGAACGCTTGCTTGACCCTTTGTTCACAAGCGCGCGAACTCGTCGTGGGGTCCCCCTCCCCCTCCCCCTCCCCGCCCGCCGC